>DBFWRP010000291.1:0-14474 GCA_048222005.1 Muribaculaceae bacterium
ATTGGCAAGGAATTTGTTGCCGAGGCCTTCGCCTTTGCTCGCTCCTTTCACAAGGCCGGCAATGTCGACGATTTCGACAGTGGCGGGAACCACGCTGCGGGGCTGGCACATTTCTACCAGCCGGTTCAGGCGGTCGTCGGGCACGGTGATTACTCCCACGTTCGGCTCGATTGTGCAGAACGGGAAGTTGGCCGACTGGGCTTTGGCGTTAGACAGACAGTTGAATAGGGTTGACTTGCCCACGTTGGGGAGTCCTACTATGCCACATTGCAACGACATGGTGATATTTCAGTTTTTTTGTGTTACTCGTGATTTGATGAACTATGGGTAGTTGCGTTTAAGCAGACTACAAATTTACGCAATTTCAGGCTTTTGCCAAAATTAACTGCTGCCATTATCCGAATTTATCGGAATTATCGGAATTATACGAATTATAATTCTGATAATTCTTATAAGCTCGGATAAAATCGGATAAGCAGATGGGGAGTGCCCTGAAGTGCGTAAAAACGCACGGGAGGACTGAGCCTGATGGCTGGTCCTCCCGTGCGGAGTGTATCGTTCCGGCTGCATTTGCCGCGCACCTGCCTGCGGGCAGGGTTGAGGTGCTGCTGTGCAGCTGTCGGAGTGGTCGTTGAAATGTTTATTTCAGGATGTCCTTGACTGCGTCGTTAGGAACCATCTGTTCCTGGAATGTATATGCACCGGTCTTGGGTGATTTCACCATTTTGATCACCTTGGAATAGGTGCGGCCTTCACCCTTCTGAAGAGATGCGACGGTTTTCTTTGCCATATCTGTTTATGCTTTTGTGGGGGTGGATTATTTGATTTCTTTGTGAACAGTCATGCGTTTGAGGATGGGGTTGTATTTCTTCAACTCCAGACGCTCTGTGGTGTTCTTGCGGTTCTTGGTTGTGATGTAACGGGAGGTGCCGGGCATGCCGCTGGCTTTATGTTCGGTGCATTCCAGAATCACCTGCACGCGATTACCTTTTGCTTTCTTTGCCATTGCTGTGATTAGATGTCTAATTGTTTGATTTCAGTGAGATAACCCTTTTCTGCGGCCTGCTTGAGAGCTGCGTCAAGACCCATCTTGTTGATGGTGCGGAGGCCTGCATTGGAGAGGGTGAGGAGCACCCAGGTGTTCTGCTCAACCCAGAAGAATTTGCGGTTGAACAAGTTCACATTGAAGCGGCGTTTTGTGTGGCGCTTCGAGTGCGATACGTTATTTCCGGTAATCGCTTTTTTGCCTGTAATCTGACAAATCTTTGACATGGCTGTTAATGTATTATCTTGATTTCTTGTTGATTAACACGATATGTCAGTGGCCGCCATCTCATTCTCATATCGTCCGGGGCTGCATCACTGCCGCAGACTTTTTTATAGAGGAGCCACAAAACAGAGTGCAAAGTAAGTGATTTTTTGTGATTTGAGCAAATATTCATCGAAAAAATCAGTAATTTCGCATCGGGGAAGAGGAGAGCGCCGCCCAGATGCTGTTTTGCCGGAATCAATGTGTAATTTCGTAGAAACCGAAAGTCGGGTGCGTTTGCTTCAGGTAAACAGAAGGCACATCCATCAACTCGTAGGGACATGCCTCCGGCATGTGAAGCAGGCGTAGGCGGCCATAATCACTCCGTGTGAGGTGTGTGTTTGTTTGACAATATTTTAGATAATAATTACAATTAAAAATATGAAATCAGGTTTTTTCCGCGCGGCGGCTGTGGTTCCGTCGGTAGCGATCGCGAATCCGCAGGCCAACGCAACGTATATAATAGAAGAACTTCGCAGGCTTGATGCCCGTGGGGTGGATCTGGCAGTGTTCCCCGAACTGTGCGTCACCGGCTACACTTGCGGTGACCTGTTCCACAGCCGACTGTTGCTCGACAAATCGGATGAGGCGTTGCTCCGTATCGCCGCAGCCACTGCCGATCTTCATCTTGTCGCGGTGGTGGGCGCACCGGTGCGTTCGGGCGGTTCGCTCTACAACTGTGCCGTGGTGGTGAGCGGCGGTGAGGTGCGCATGGTAGTACCCAAAACTTATCTGCCTAATTACAACGAGTTTTACGAAAAACGCTGGTTTGCATCAGGACATGACATACACAATGCCGAATTCTTGGGTTTGCAGCTTGGCGACAAACAGCTGGCCCGTGTCAAGGGCGTTGCTGTGGGCATAGAAATATGTGAGGACCTATGGGCGCCTGTGCCACCTTCGGGTTTTGCAGCTTTGGGCGGGGCGCTGGTTGTGGCAAATCTCTCGGCCTCTGACGATCAGATAGGCAAGTATGCCTATCTGCGCAACCTCATTCTCCAGCAGAGTGCGCGCTGCATGTGCGGCTATGTGTATGCTTCGGCCGGGTTCGGAGAATCGTCGACCGACCTCGTGTTCGACGGTAAGGCTTTCGTGGCCGAAAACGGCACGATGCTTGCCTCAAACAAGCGTTGGAGCAATGAGCCTTCAGTGTCTGTTGCCGATATAGACATCGAGGCGCTGCAGCGCGACCGCATGCATTCCACTACCTGGCATGACTGCTGTGACAACAATGGCTTCAATACAAACATGCATGTGGTGGACTGCCCAACAGCGCCTGATACTGACAATGAGGACGGCGCCTCTCGGGAACTCCTGCGCAAGGTGGCTCCGCGACCATTTGTGCCTGCCGACGATGCCGCAATCGACGAGCGCTGCAATGAGATTGTGAACATTCAGGTGGCCGGACTGGCGCGCCGTCTGGCCGCAACACGTTGCCATACCCTCGTGGTTGGCATTTCCGGCGGGCTCGATTCCACGCTGGCGCTGCTTGTGGCGGTGAAAGCGTTCGACAGGCTCGGGCTTGACCGCAAGGGAATCATCGGCATCACGATGCCCGGATTCGGTACCACAGGCCGCACGCACGGCAATGCGGTTAAGCTGATGGAGGGGCTTGGCGTGACGGCCCGCGAAATCTCCATTTCCAAAGCCGTGGAGCAGCATTTCGCCGACATCGGGCATGATGCTGCTGTCCGCGATGTTACGTATGAGAACTCGCAGGCGCGCGAGCGCACTCAGCTGCTTATGGATGTGGCCAATCAGGAGGGGGGCATGGTGCTTGGCACCGGCGACCTTTCGGAACTTGCTCTGGGCTGGGCCACCTATAACGGCGACCATATGTCTATGTATGGGGTAAACGCTTCGGTGCCAAAGACTCTTGTGCGCTATCTCGTGCGCTGGTTCGAGATGCGTAGCGATGTGCCGGAGGTAGTGGAGGCGCTGCACGACATTATCGACACCCCGATATCGCCCGAACTCATTCCTGCCGACGAGCAGGGGAATATCACGCAGAAAACCGAAGACCTCGTGGGCCCGTATGAGCTGCACGATTTCTTCCTGTACTACACATTGCGTTACGGCTTCACTCCGCAACGCATCTTCCTGCTGGCCCTCAATGCTTTCGACGGAGTGTTCGACCGCGAGACCATAAAACACTGGATGCGCACGTTCTTCCGCCGGTTTTTCAGTCAGCAGTTCAAACGTTCGTGCATGCCCGATGGCCCGAAGGTGGGTTCGGTGTGTCTGTCGCCGCGCGGCGACTGGCGCATGCCCTCCGATGCCTCGGCCGAAATGTGGCTTAAAGAGGTGGAAGAGCTTTGATGAACCAAAGAAAGCGAAGAGTTTTGATGAATTAAAGGGAGCGAAGGGCTTTGATCATGCCGATAAGGGCCGTGGTCGACGCGCGGTCGATCACCCGGCCTCTGTCGCCGGGAAGATGAACCGTGACCGTGTGTGTGCCTGCCGGTGTGGCGAACGCCATGCACACGGTGCCTACCGGTTTGTCAGGCGTGCCTCCGCCCGGGCCTGCAATGCCTGATGTGGCCACGGCGCAGTCGGTTCCGAGAACGCGGCATGCCCCCTCGGCCATGGCTGCGGCTACAGGCTCCGATACCGCTCCGAGTGTGGCGATTGTTTCGGCATCCACTCCAAGCACATTGATTTTTACTTCGTTCGCATAGCTTACCACCGCGCCGGCAAACACATCCGACGCGCCCGGAAGCATTGTGAATCTGTGGGCTATGTTTCCGCCCGTGCAGCTTTCGGCCGTGGCGAATGTGAGGCCCTTCTCAACAAGTAGCTCTTTCAGGATTTCTTCCGTAGTGGCATCATGTTCGTCCAGAATCTTTTCGCCGAGATTTTCACGGAGGGCCGACACGGCGTCTGAAAGCATCTCCTGCAGGCGTGGCTCTTCCATCCCTGTGGCATCAAGGCGCAGACGTATGTAGCCCGGATTGGGCAGATAGGCCAGATGGAGCTGTGGCGGCAATGCATTTTCGATGCCGACAATCCTTTCGGCAAGGTCGCTTTCGGTTATGTCGGTGATTATCAGTGTGGAGTGCAGAATGGTGGCTGTCTGGCCGAAATGGCGGAGCAGGCGCGGAAGCACCTCGTGCGAAAATGCATGGCGCGTCTCGAACGGCACGCCGGGCATGGCCACGAGCACTTTACCGTCGCGTTCGAACCACATGACAGGTGCTGTGCCGAGTTCGTTCTTAATCACCGTGCATGAACTTGGCACCATGGCCTGGCTTTCGGTCAGGCTGTTCATGTGCAGCCCGCGGCGGCGGAACACCTCGCGCACATTGTCGAGGGTGGCGCTGTCGAGCACCATTTCGCCTCCGAAAATGTCGCGCAGGGTCGATTTGGTGATGTCATCCTTGGTGGGGCCGAGGCCTCCGGTGGTGAGGACCACATCAGATTCGGCGAACGCCTGGTTGATTGCATCGCGGATGTCGGCGGCGTTGTCGTGGACAGTGCGTGTGGAGCGCAGGCTCCATCCGAAGGGGGTGAGTGCGCGGGCAATGTCGCCCGAATTCGTGTCGGTGACCTGCCCAATGAGCAGCTCGTCGCCGATGGCTATTACAGAAACATCCATTTCCAATTGAGTTGTTTCGGGAGGCTCCGCTATCTTACGGGGTCTCGGCGTGGATTTCAGAGTGAAACGCGTGCGAAAGGAGCCTCGGAATAGGGGCAGAATTCCCCTTTGAGATATTTGAAGTAACCTGCTATGGCCACCATGGCGGCGTTGTCGGTTGTGAAGGCTCGTTCCGGGATGAAGGCTTTCAGCCCGTGGCTTGTGCAGTAGTCGGCCACGGCCTGACGGACGCCCGAATTGGCCGATACGCCACCTCCGATGGCAACGGTTTTCACACCGGTTTTCTTTACGGCCTTGTCAAGTTTGTCGAGCAGGATGTCGATGATGGTGCGTTGCAGCGAGGCTGCCAGGTCGGCCTGATTGTTGGCTATGAAATCGGGGTCGTCCTTCACGGAATCGCGCAGCGTGTAGAGAAATGAGGTTTTCAACCCTGAGAAGCTGTAGTCGAGTCCCGGGATGTGCGGCTTTGCGAACTTGAAACGGGAGGCATCGCCCTGAGCGGCAAGACGGTCGATGTGCGGGCCTCCGGGATAGGGGAGCCCCATCACTTTGGCACATTTGTCGAAAGCTTCGCCGGCGGCATCGTCGATGGTCTGGCCGAGAATCTCCATGTTGTCGGCCGCATGCACCATTATCAACTGTGAGTTTCCGCCGGAAATCAGGAGGCAGAGGAAGGGGAATTCAGGCACAACATCCTCCGGTGTGCGGCGTACGAAATGGCTGAGCACATGGCCATGGAGATGGTTCACATCCACTATGGGTATGCGCAGGCCAAGAGATAGCCCTTTGGCGAAGGAGGTGCCCACAAGCAGCGAGCCGAGCAGTCCCGGTCCGCGGGTGAAGGCTATCGCCGAAAGGTCGGTCTTGCTGATTCCGGCGCGTTTTATCGCCGCATCAACCACCGGAACAATGTTCTGCTGGTGGGCGCGCGAGGCCAGTTCAGGCACTACGCCGCCATATTCTTCATGTACGCTCTGGGATGCGATTACGTTCGACAGCAACAGGCCGTCGCGGATCACGGCTGCCGATGTGTCGTCGCAGCTCGATTCGATGCCCAGGATAGTTACGGGTTTATTGTTGTCAATCATGCTGCAAAGTTAAATAATTAGGCTGTAATGGATGCTGTCCGTGTAAACATTTTTCCCGGTTAATTAATGTTACTTGTGTCCGTGCGGCAGATTTCGGGAGCCGCATTCATGGACGCGCGGGCCACTCGGGCGGCGGTATGCCAATAAGCTCAGCACCCTCGGCGGTCTGTGCGGCACGATTATTCCGGCCGCAGTGCTGATCATAATGGGTGTGGTCTATCTGCTGCTTGGCAAGACAGTCTATCTGCCGCTCGACAAGCCTTTCTGGCCCGATTTCTCCCATTTCGGCACAATAGTGCTTGCGGCCAGCATTTTCCTGTTTTTTGCGGGGATGGAAATACAGGCTGTGCAGGTGCCGGCAATGAAGAATCCGTCGAAAAATTTTCCTAAATCGGTGCTTATCGCGGCATTGGTGATTCTTGCCATCTTTATTCTCGGCACTCTTGCCATAGGCGTGGTGATTCCTGAAAGCAAGATAAATCTGCTGCAAAGCCTCCTTGTGGCCTACAACGATCTCTGGGCCTCGATCGGTGCTCCGTGGCTCGGCAATGTGATGGCATTGCTGATCACATTCGGTGTGCTTGGTCAGGTGAGCGTAGTGATTGCCGGCCCATCCACCGGTCTGCTGGCTGTAGGGAAGGCCGGATTCCTTTCCCGTTCGCTGCAGCACACCAACAAGAACGGTGTCCAGACCACTATCCTGTATGTGCAGGCTGCCATTGTGTCGCTTCTGTCGCTGGTGGTCAACCTTCCCGGGTTGGCCGTCAGTCCGATGCTCGGCAATCTCGACAAGATATTTCCCGAGGCGTCCGACCTTGAGATTCAGCTGCTCACCGTATTGCCGAATCTGCTGATTATCCCCTTTGTCCTTTTTCCCGGAAAGCTGTCGGAGTCGCGAGACAAGGTGCGGATTGTTGTCATCGGGCTTGCCATCTATCTGGCAGCGGGGATTCTTTACTTCTTTGCCCGCTCCATGGTGGCGCTGATTGTGGTGAACTGCCTGCTTGGATGCGGCTGCGGTCTGGTGATTCCGCTGGCGGCCGGGCTGATAGTCGACACCTTCGTGGGTAAATACCGCATGCAGCAGCTTGGCATAAAGAGCGGCATATCGAACATGGCACTTGTGCTCGCCACCTTTGTGGTGGGCTGGCTCAACAGGGGCAATTGGCATATGCCGTTCCTGGTCTATCTCACCCCTGCCATTCCGCTTGTGCTGATGGTGTTTGTGAGGAGAAGCAATCCGGTGGCGTCGGTCAAGATGAACCATATGCCGCCGGGTGTGGGACATGCGCCGGCTCCAGTGGTTGAATGGGCTACTCCCGTAAAGGGGGAAAAGGTGCGCGACGGATTCATCCTGAGCCGTATGGCCGGGCTGGTGGGGCTGTATGCCTTCATCACCTATGCCGTCACCATCATATCCTACTATCTGCCGTTCCTCATTCAGGAGGATCATCTGGGGAGTGGCGTCACCGGCACTGTCACGGCATTGTTCTATCTGGCCGTGTTCCTGCCGGGGTTCTGCCTGCCTTATATAATAAAGGTGTTCGGGCAGCGTACTTCGCTGATTGCCACAGCATCCATTACCGGGGGCCTGCTGCTGATGGCCATGGCGCACGCCCATTGGCTGCTTTATGTGGCCGCGTTGCTTATGGGATTCGGCTACGGCGTGTTCCAGCCGGTGATCTACGACAAGGCCACCTACACCGTCACCGACGGGCATAAATCCACCCTGGCTCTTGCCATTGTGCTGTCCATCAACTATATCGCGATTACTTTTACCCCGTTTGTGGTCGATCTCTTCCGCGACATGTTCGGCGCGACGAGCAACCAGTTCCCGTTTGTGCTCAATTTCGTGTTCACGTTGATTTTCGGCATTATAGTGGTTATGCGGCGCAACTCCTTTACGTTCCGCATGAGCAGCCGGTATGAATAGGGCCTTCTGTGTCTGAATCCTTAAAAAAACAGCGTCGGCGTGCCGGAATTTCCGGCACGCCGACGTGATGTTTTTGTCGTTGGTTATGTTAGCCTTGGGCTGGATTAGAATGTGTAACCGAGACGAAGAGCGGGTTCGGCGTATGTGCCGAGGTCGAAGTTGGTCGATTTCGAACCGTGGTCGCTTTCGAGGTTGTCGTCCCACTGGCCGTGGTCGTTCACACCGCCTTTGGTGTACTGGCCGGGGAAGTTCTTGAAGCCTACCTTGATGCCGAGTTCAGCACCTACGAAGAGGCCTTTGTAAACGTAGAAGTCTATACCGGTGAATGCGTTTACAGTGAAGAGGTTGTAGGAACCGGCGTTGTACAGGCGGGTTTTAACCAGCATGTCGTCATATTCGTTCTGGGTTGTCTGGCAAGTTGAAACAAGTTCAAAGCCGAGGCCTGCACCTGCATAGAGGTTTACGCGCTTGTAGGTGAGGAATGTGCGCTCGTAGCCGAGGTTGATCGAGAAGTTGCCTTCGCGGTTCTTTGTCCAGATGTCCGAAGCGTTGTCGGGGTCAGCTGTGGTTTTTTCTGTGTGAACGCCGAAACCGATACCGAAGCGGATGGCGTCTTTGTCGGTGAAGAAATAGCGGCCTTTGATCTGGTCAATCTTGAATGTCTCGAAGTTGTTGGAGAAGGGGTTGAACTGAAGTTCTACGCTGAATTCGCCTTTTTCGGGAGCGTACTCATTCTGTGCAACAGCGGGAGCTGCGACGGCTGCAACGAGGGCAGCGCTGATCAGAAACTTTTTCATTGCTGTGTTTTTATTAAAGTGTTTGTTAAATTTTGTTTGTAATTTGCGGTGATTCGGACTGCCTGAGTTTTGTGTGAATTATTAGTTTAATTAAGTGTTATAGCAGGTAGTCCTTTAAGTTTATGTGTTTTAGTGTGGTTTTTTCTGAAATTTTTGTTCAGATGTAACTTGCTGTTTGCGGTTGCAAAGTTAGGCAAAGGGTAGAAAATATAAAGATATTTTGTGTTAAGATTATTTAATTTTTACATTTAGTCTTGATAATGAGTGGGTTAGAGTGCTGTAAAAATATGTTTTAAAGCATGCTTTTCTTGCATTTTTATGCGCTTGTTTGGGTCTTTGTCCCGATAATCACGGCATGTGGAATGTGATTAGGATGGATTTTTGTAACTTTGCCATCATGGCTGAAACAGCTGAAATAGCGATAGTAGCCAAGATTGCTAGAGTCGCTAAAATAGCTAAAATAGCTATTTTAGCTAATGTGCTGGTTCTGGCTCTTCTGTAATGCAAATAAGATGTCTACACATTATTATATAATAGTGGTTGCTGCCGGCAGCGGTTCGCGTTTCGGCGGTGATGTGCCCAAGCAGTTCGTGATGCTTGGGGGCAGGCCGGTGCTTGCTCGCACCATCGGGGCGTTTGCCGAGGCTCTGCCCGACGCTGAGATTGTGCCGGTGCTTTCGCCCGGCATGTTCGGGTTCTGGCAGAAATTATGCGAAAGCTGCGGGGTGGTGTCGCCTCGTCCTGTGAGCGGTGGAAGCACGCGTTGGGAATCCGTAAAGAATGCCCTGACGGTCATTTCGGAGCGGCATTGGGCGTCGTTTCCCGGTGAGGAGGCGGTTGTGCTTGTCCACGACGGTGCCCGTCCGCTCGTAAGCGCCGATGTGATTCGTGCTGCGGCGCGTGCGGCCATGGAGGCCGACGGTGCCATTCCGGCGGTTGAGGTGACCGATTCGTTGCGCACGGCAGCCACGAGTGATGTGCCTTCGAAAGCGGTGGACCGTTCGCAGCTGCGTGCCGTCCAGACGCCTCAGGCTTTCAGGCTGTCGGTGCTCGAAAAGGCATATCAGCTCCCCTATACCCCCCGTTTCACCGATGATGCCTCGGTGGTTGAGGCGGCCGGATTCACCGGCATAGTTCTCACTCCCGGGTCTCCTGAAAATCTGAAAATCACCAACCCTTCGGACATAATTGTGGCCGAGGCGATACTCCGTGCCCAAGGCAAAATCTGACATGAATCTGCGCGAGCGCGACATACAGTATGTGAAAGGGATAGGCCCCGCAAAGGCGAAGCTTCTCGCCGAGGAGCTTGGCCTGCGGTCGGTCCACGACCTTCTGCATCACTATCCCAATCACTATGTCGACCGTTCGCAGATTTACCGCGTGGCCGATTTCAGCGGCGAGATGCCTGCGCTGCAGGTGCGCGGCCGGTTTGTCACCATGCAGGTGCAGGGCGAGGGGGCGAAAATGCGTCTCACAGCCCTGTTCTCCGACGGCTCGGCCACGATGGAGGTGGTGTGGTTCCGGCGCATCCGTGCGTTGCGTGAGCTGTATCATGTAGGAAAGGAGTATGTGCTGTTCGGCAAACCACAGCAGTTCAACGGCCGCTGGAGCATGGTGCATCCTGAGGTGGATCCCCCCGAGGCCACCGGCGCCGCGCAGGGGCTCAGGGGGGTGTACCCCCTCACCGAGAAGCTGCGCAACCGTGGGGTGTCCTCCAAAAACATTTTCACCTGGGTGCAGAACGCCTTGGCGGCATGTCGCGAACTGCCCGACACGCTTCCGTCCGATGTGCTTGAGCGCTACCGCTTCATGAGTTTCGACGAGGCCATACGCACCATCCACAATCCGTCGGGTCCCGAGCAGCTGCAGCGTGCCCGCGAACGCATGAAATTCGAGGAGCTGTTTTATCTGCAGCTCAACATACAGCGGTTTGCCGACCGCCGCAGCGCCGAGCTGCAGGGGGTGCGGTTCAGCCGTATCGGCCGTTTCTTCAACGGTTTTTACACGCAGATGCTCCCGTTCAGCCTCACCGAGGCTCAGAAGCGTGTGTTGCGCGAAATCAGGGCTGACGTGGCCACAGGGAGGCAGATGAATCGCCTCGTGCAGGGCGATGTGGGCTCAGGCAAGACCATCGTGGCGCTTATGGCGATGCTCATGGCGCTCGACAACGGATGTCAGGCTTGTCTTATGGCGCCCACCGAAATCCTTGCCGGCCAACATTACGAGAGCCTGCGACAGCTTGTGGCCCCGCTTGGGGTTAACGTGCGGCTCCTCACCGGCTCAACGCGTGCGCGCGAGCGCCGCGAAATCCACGACACGCTTGCCGACGGGTCTCTCCACATTGTTGTCGGCACCCATGCCCTCATCGAGGATGCGGTGAAGTTCCGTAATCTCGGTCTGGTGGTCATCGACGAGCAGCACCGCTTCGGGGTGATGCAGCGTGCACGGCTGTGGAGCAAGAACACAGTGGTGCCGCACGTGCTGGTGATGACTGCGACTCCGATTCCGCGCACGCTGGCCATGACACTCTACGGCGACCTCGACGTGTCGGTCATCGACGAACTCCCGCCCGGACGCAAACCGGTGACCACATTGCTCCGCTACGATGACCAGCGTTTCTCCGTCTACCGCTCCATCGGCCGTCAGCTTGCCGAGGGGCGCCAGGTCTATATTGTCTACCCGCTGATTAAGGAGAACGAGAAACTTGAGCTCCGCAGCCTGGAAGAGGGCTATGAGCTGATTCGCGACACGTTCCGCTCCTACCGTGTGGCCTGTGTGCACGGACAGATGAAGCCGGCCGAGAAGGAGCACCAGATGGAGCTTTTCGCCTCGCATCAGGCGCATATCCTTGTGGCCACCACCGTGATAGAGGTAGGGGTGAACGTGCCCAACGCCACCACAATGGTCATTGAGAACGCCGAGCGTTTCGGGCTGTCGCAGCTGCATCAGTTGCGTGGCCGTGTGGGGCGAGGGGCGGCTCAGAGCTACTGCGTGCTCATGTCGAAGCGCAAAATTGCGGCCGACACCCGCAAGCGCCTCGAGCTTATGACATCAACCACCGATGGATTCCGTATTGCCGAAGCCGACCTGAAAATGCGCGGCCCCGGCGATCTGGAAGGCACCCTCCAGAGCGGCCTTCCGCTCGATCTCCGCATTGCCAATCTCGCCACCGACGGCCAGATGGTGCAGCTGTCGCGCGACGTGGCCCGCGCCATTCTTGATGCAGACCCCGGACTCGATGCCCCCGCCCACCGCGCAATGAAAGCCGAGCTGTCGCTTCTGTTCAAGCGACCGGTCGACCTCTCCCGTATCTCCTGATTTATGGGGGCAAGCTGAAATGCCGGTGCCGGAGAATCCGCCGGTTCGCTATGACAATGCTTTCGCCAATTTGTAGGGACATGCCTTCGGCATGTGAGCCATAGCTGTTTCACCTAATATTAGCACATGCCTGATTCACATGCCAAAGGCATGTCCCTACAAGTAGATGGATGTTATTTCAGGTTTCAAAAATCAAAAGCTCCGGACTTTTGTCTCGACCGTTTAATGAGCATGGTTCGAAAAATGTGTTGTAGAACATGTTTAGTGTAAACTATTTTGGGATAGGGGTTTATGTGCGGATTTTGCGGCGTGAAAAGGATTTTAGTATATTTTAGCGTGGATTCTTTTTCGATTGGCATCTGTTTTTTGTAATTTTGTGGAAATCAATCAGGCGGCTTACAACATGTAGAACCGGCGATGGGTTATCGTCCTCCGTGCCGTTTTTTTGACCGTGATTTTACCGATAAGCAGTGCACCCCCGTGCCGATGGCCGGAATCAGAGCAGCTTCGTTTTTCATCACTCTCTCTTCCATGAGCAGTCCACCCCTTTCACAGTGGGCGAGAGTGACCACCCACGGGCTGTGTTCGTGCTGCGGAGCAAATATGACATCATAATGGAAACAACTCTTGTAATTATAAAGCCTTCAGGAATTCAGCGTGGCCTTTGCGGCGCTGTGATTTCGCGTTTTGAGCAAAAGGGCCTGATAATTGCCGGCATGAAGATGATGCAGCTCGACGAGAAGATTCTCAGCGAGCACTATGCGCATCTGGTGGGGCGTCCCTTCTTCCCCTCGCTGGTGGCATCGATGACCGCCACTCCGGTTGTTGTCCTTGCGGTGCGCGGCGTCGAGGCTGTGGCTGTGGTGCGTGCCATGACGGGTGTCACCAATTCCCGCAATGCCGTTCCCGGCACCATACGCGGCGACTTCGGTATGAGCGGACAGATGAACATCGTGCATGCCTCCGACTCGCCCGAAAACGCTGCCATCGAGGTGGCTCGCTTCTTCCATCCCGGCGAAGTGTTCGATTATCTTCCTGTAACCGTCAAGGCAATCTATGCCGATGACGAACTAAACGCGTAATCCCGATCTCTCTCAGTCAACCCCACGACATGCTTCAGAAAACATTAAGAACCCTCACATTACTCTTCATAACCGCTGCATCGGCTGCAGTGGCATCAGCACAGACACTTCGCGTGCCCGACGCGCACAAGGCGGAACACGACAACCTGATTGCCCGTCAGGAAAACATCGGCAACCAGATTTCAAGTAAGGATACACAGGCTTTTCTCGACAACCTGTTCAAGGATGAGGAAGAGCCCGAGCTCGATATCTATAACGAAGGGTGGAACAGCCGCAGCGTCAATGCCTATGCAGGCATGGCCGTGCCTGATACCAAGGTGATCGATGTGAGCGAATTCGCCATGCCTTGTCCGGGCTATGTGACATCGCCCTATGGCTATCGCCGCCGTTTCCGCCGCGAGCACAAGGGTATCGACCTCAAACTGCAGACCGGCGACACCGTATATGCCGCATTCGACGGCCGCGTGCGTCTCACCAATTTCGAGCGCCGTGGCTACGGGTATTATGTTATTGTGCGTCACACAAACGGTCTGGAGACTGTCTACGGCCACCTGTCCCGCTTCCTTGTCGATCCCGATCAGGATGTGAAGGCCGGCGAGCCGATAGCCCTTGGTGGCAACACAGGCCGCAGTTTCGGCTCGCATCTCCACTTCGAGACCCGCTTCATGGGCATTCCCATCAACCCTGCCGCAATCTTCGACTTTGCCAACCAGACGGTGCACACCGATACGTACACCTTCGACAAGAACACTTACAAACGTGCACGCAACTTCGATCCTGCCGCCAACGAGCAGTATGCAAGCAAGTATCGTGCCTCGCGTCCGGTTGCACAGAGCGCATCGGCATCGTCAGGCTCGCGTTCCAAGAACTACACTGTGCGCAGTGGCGACACGTTGAGCCGCATCGCATCGCGCAACGGTGTCACCGTGCGTCAGCTGTGCAAGCTCAACGGCCTCACCACCAAATCGAAGCTCCGGCCCGGCAAGAAGCTGCGTCTGCGCTGACGCTCCGGCCTTTCGCCCCCCCGATTGTAGGGTCGCGACCTGTCGCGACTGCACCCTACGTAACAAATTTGAGCATCAGGCATTCATTTGCAACATCCCGCCTGCAGTCGCGACAGGTCGCGACCCTACGAGCTGATGGAAGCATTTGTTTTTTAAGGCTTGCCATTTTTTTCGGCTCACCCTCTTTTTTTAGCCAGCAACTTACCACACAGGCTCCGGCATCCGCCGGGGCCTGTTTTTTTTTGTTTCCGTTACGCAGCGGACTAATTGCAAAAAAGTAGGCTGAGAATGTATTTTGTAAAAAGCGGAATGCCTCTAATTGCAAAAAAGTAGGCTGCGGCATTATGA
>DBFWRP010000292.1:0-1842 GCA_048222005.1 Muribaculaceae bacterium
AAGTACTGGTTCTGCTTTCGGTATTTATCCCCACGGCGTTCGTGAGCGGCATTACAGGCGAACTGTATAAACAGTTTGCCCTGACCATCGCGGCCTCGACCGCCTTCTCAGGCTTCAACGCTCTGACTTTCACCCCGGCAATGTGCGCTATGTTCCTCAAACCGAGCAAGAAGGATGGCAAGACTTTTTTCTTCTACCGCTGGTTCAGCAAGGGCTATGGTGCCACTCTTGCCGTGTACTGCAAAATTGTAGCGCACTTCCTCAAGAAACCCTGGGTGGCAATTATATGCTTCTTTGCCATAGTGATACCTGCATTTATAATTTATGCAGACCTGCCCACATCATATATTCCTGAGGAGGATATGGGCTATTTCATGACGAACATACAATTGCCGGAAGGCGCATCGCTCGAACGTACCGACAAGGTGACAACCGAGGTTATGAAGGCCATCAAAAGGATACCGGGAGTGAAGAATGTTCTCTCCACTGCCGGACACTCGTTCATGGGGGGCAGCGGTTCAAATATGGCAGGCTGTTTCGTGATGCTTGAACCGTGGAAAGACCGCAAGTCCAAGCAGGAGAAGATTGACGAAATCATAGCCACTGCCGATGGCATCTGTGCCACTTTCCAGGAGCCTGTGGTATTCTCACTCAACCCGCCGGCCATTCCGGGACTGGGACAGAGTTCGGGATTGCAGATGCAGCTGCTCGACATCAATAACTTAGGTGCGCAAGCGCTTGGCGAAGCCATACAGACGCTTGAAAGTGCCTCTGCCAAATACAGCAAGGTGGGTAAGCTGACTTCGCTATACGAAGGCGAAGTGCCGCAATATCAGGTGAAGATAGACCGCGACAAGGCATCGATGCTCGGCCTCGACATCAACGACATATATTCGGCGCTGAGCAACTATGTTGGCGGCGGATTCGTAAATGAATTCGAAGACTTCGGCCGCATGTATCATGTCAACATAAGCGGCAAAGGTGCGGCAAGGGCTTATCCCGAAGATGTATTGCGCATCAACGTGCGCAACTCCAAAGGCGAGATGGTGCCAATGGGTTCCTTCGCCAGCGTTGGCCGCAGTATGGGCGAAGCAAACGTCAGCCGGTACAATATGTATCAGACTGCCTCTATAACGGCAACCCCACCCCACGGTGTCAGCTCCGGCGATGCCATAAAGGCCATGGAAGCGATGGTCAACGAGAGCCTCGGCGAAAACTTCTCGTTTGCATGGACCGGCATTGCCTATCAGGAAACGGGTTCGTCAACCACCATCAGTATGGTGTTGCTGTTTGCCATAATGATAACTTTCCTTGTGCTGGCAGCTCAATACGGATCATGGACGGATCCTATGGCAGTGATTCTGTCAATGCCTACTGCAATCCTCGGCACGGCCATCGGCTGCATACTCATGGGCCAGAGTGTGAGCATATACACTCAGATTGGTCTGATTCTGCTGCTCGGTCTATCGGCTAAGAATGCTATCCTGATTGTGGAATACGCCAAAGAATACCGCGAGGCGGGTCAGGACATATCCAAAGCGGCCTACGATGCCGGCAGAGTCAGGTTCCGCCCGATTATGATGACGGCTTTTGCTTTCGTGCTCGGTGTGATGCCTATGCTCTTCGCCTCAGGCGCCGGAGCGGCTTCAAGAATAGCGCTCGGCACAGCGGTGGTATTCGGCATGTTCGTCAATGCGCTGATAGGCACTCTGTTCGTACCCGATGCATGGGATCTGATGCAGCGTTTCCAGGAAAAATATCTTGCCAAATACTTCAAGGTACTGAAACCCAAACCCAACTCAGACAATACTGATGACGAGTCGGACGATACCGGCGGTACCC
>DBFWRP010000293.1:0-3907 GCA_048222005.1 Muribaculaceae bacterium
ATGGTGCGGAAGTTGACAATAATGCTATTGTAGCCGATGCCAAGGCGATGCTCGACACTGTGGCCAGCGTGCCCGGTCTCCGTTGCCTTGCTGTTGATTCCGTTGTGTTCAACAACTCCGGTGCATATATTTTCCAGGAACTCGGTTATGCTCTGGCATGGGGTGCCGAATGGCTCACACTCCTTACAGAAGCCGGAGTAGAGGCTTCGGAAGTGGCACGCCGCGTGAAATTCAATATGGGTATCTCCAGCAACTATTTCATGGAGCTGGCCAAATTCCGTGCCGCACGCATGCTGTGGGCTCAGATTGTGGCCCAATACAAGCCTGCCGATCTCGAATCGGCCAAGATGATGGCACATGCTGAGACATCGCGCTTCAACCAGACCATCTACGACGCTCATGTGAACCTGCTGCGCAGTCAGACCGAAACCATGTCGGCAGCCCTTGCCGGTGTTGACTCCATCACAGTCACTCCTTTTGACGCTCCTTACAAAACTCCGGACGAATTCTCGGAACGTATAGCCCGCAACCAGCAGTTGCTGCTTAAGGAGGAAAGCCATCTTGACAAAGTGGTTGACCCCGCAGGTGGTTCATATTATGTGGAAACCCTGACGGTATCCATCGCAAGCGAAGCCTGGAAACTCTTCCTCGATGTTGATGAGAAAGGTGGCTTCACCGCTTGTGTTAACTCTGGTGACGTTCAGGCTACGGTAAACGCTTCCTGCGAAAAACGTCATCAGGACATGGCCCGTCGCAAAGAGATTCTGCTTGGAACAAACCAGTTCCCCAATTTCAACGAATTTGCTGCAGAAAAGATTCAGAACGAAGGTTGCTGCTGCGCCAAAGAGGAATCTCACTCGTGCGGATGCGCCGCCGAGGGAGAGGCGAACCGCGCTCTGCGCACCGACCGTCAGGCAAGCGATTTCGAGGCTCTCCGCCTTGCCACCGAGCATGCATCGAACCGTCCGAAAGTGTTCATGCTTACCATCGGTAATCTGGCCATGCGTCTGGCCCGTGCCCAGTTCTCCAGCAACTTCTTCGGATGTGCAGGTTATGAAATCATCGACAACATCGGTTTCAACACTGTGGAGGAAGGCGTCAACGCGGCAATGGAGAAAGGTGCAGACGTGGTTGTTCTGTGCTCGTCGGACGATGAGTATGCCACTTTCGCTCCCGAAGCATTCAAGATGCTCGACGGCCGTGCAGAGTTTGTAGTGGCCGGTGCTCCCGCTTGCACCGAGGAACTTCAGGCACTCGGCATCCAGAATTTCATTCATGTACGCAGTAATGTGCTTGAAACTCTCCGTCAGTTCAATCAAAGACTTCTTAAAAAGTAAATGCAAAAGCCATGAAACCCGATTTCAAAAATATCAACATCATAGCCGACGCATTTGCAGCGCCGGCAGCAGCCCCTGTGGCAACCGGAGAGGACTGGCTCACCCCTGAACTCATCTCGGTCAAACCCGTATATACCAAATCAGATCTGGAAGGTATGGAGCATCTGGACTATGTGGCCGGTCTGCCTCCGTTCCTCCGTGGCCCGTACAGCGGCATGTATGCCATACGCCCCTGGACAATCCGTCAGTATGCCGGTTTCTCCACCGCAGCTGAATCCAACGCCTTCTATCGCCGTAACCTTGCTTCCGGTCAGAAAGGACTTTCGGTGGCATTCGACCTTGCCACACACCGTGGCTACGACGCCGACCATCCCCGTGTGGTGGGCGACGTGGGTAAAGCCGGTGTAAGTATCTGCTCGGTAGAGGACATGAAGGTGCTTTTCGACGGTATCCCCCTGAACAAAATGTCGGTGTCAATGACCATGAACGGTGCCGTTCTTCCCGTACTGGCTTTCTATATCAATGCCGGTCTGGAGCAGGGTGCCAAACTCGAAGAGATGGCCGGAACAATCCAGAACGACATTCTCAAGGAGTTCATGGTGCGTAACACCTATATATATCCCCCCGAATTCTCGATGCGTATCATCGCCGATATCTTTGAATACACATCGCAGAACATGCCGAAATTCAACTCTATCTCGATTTCGGGCTATCACATGCAGGAGGCCGGTGCCACCTGCGACATCGAGCTCGCCTATACTCTGGCCGACGGTCTGGAGTACCTGCGTGCCGGTGTGAATGCTGGTATGGATATCGACTCGTTCGCACCCCGTCTGAGCTTCTTCTGGGCTATCGGTATGAACTTCTTTATGGAGGTGGCCAAGATGCGTGCCGCACGTATGCTGTGGGCGAAGATCGTAAGCCAGTTCAACCCGAAGAATCCGAAGTCGCTGGCTCTGCGTACACACTCGCAGACGTCGGGATGGTCGCTCACCGAGCAGGATCCCTTCAACAACGTGGGCCGTACATGTATCGAGGCTATGGGTGCTGCCCTGGGTCATACACAGAGTCTGCATACCAACGCCCTTGATGAGGCAATTGCGCTTCCCACCGACTTCTCTGCCCGTATCGCCCGTAACACCCAGATCTACATTCAGGAAGAGACATACGTCTGCAAGGAGATTGACCCGTGGGCCGGTTCTTACTACGTTGAGTCGCTGACCAACGAGATAGCTCACCGCGCATGGGAGCACATCCAGGAGATTGAAAAACTCGGCGGTATGGCCAAGGCCATCGAGACCGGTCTGCCCAAGCTCCGCATTGAGGAGGCTGCAGCCCGTACTCAGGCCCGTATCGACTCCGGCCGTCAGACCATCGTCGGTATCAACAAATACCGTCTCGACCACGAAGATCCCATCGATATCCTTGAAATCGACAATACCGAGGTGCGCAACGAACAGTGCGCTCGCCTGGAGACATTGCGCAAGGATCGCGACGAGGCTGCCGTGAAGAAGGCACTTGCCGACATCACCGAATGCGTGCGCACCAAGAAGGGCAATCTGCTCGACCTCGCCGTTAAGGCTGCCGGGTTGCGTGCGTCGCTGGGAGAGATTTCCGATGCCTGCGAAGAGGTTGTCGGTCGTTATAAAGCTGTAATCAGAACAATTTCAGGCGTGTATTCAGCAGAAACAAAGAATGATCCCGATTTCCTCAAGGCTCAGCAGCTGACCGAGGAATTCGCAAAACGCGAAGGCCGTCAGCCTCGTATAATGATAGCAAAAATGGGCCAGGACGGTCACGACCGTGGCGCAAAGGTGGTGGCAACCGGTTATGCCGACTGTGGTTTCGACGTCGACATGGGTCCGCTGTTCCAGACACCGGCTGAGGCCGCCCGTCAGGCCGTTGAGAACGACGTGCATTTCCTTGGTGTGTCGTCGCTGGCAGCCGGTCACAAGACTCTTGTACCCCAGGTAATCGAGGAGCTGAAAAAGCTCGGTCGCGAGGACATCATAGTTGTGGCAGGCGGTGTTATACCGGCTCAGGATTACGACTTCCTTTACAAGGCCGGCGTGGCAGCCATCTTCGGCCCCGGCACAAGGATTCCCTTGGCTGCTATCCGTATGCTTGAAATCTATAAGGGAGAGGAATAATTGATTATAATCCTCGCCAACCGACATGATATGCAGGCGTTGTGCCTACATCCTGAATTTTGACACAACGCCATAACCACTGATAAATGCGGTGCGATTTTTGTGCGCAGGCACGAAGGTCGCGCCGCATGGTTTATTTGCGCGGCATGTCCCTACTATTTGAAGAATGCATTGTTATGGAGAAATGATGATTCCCGTGCGCCGGAATTTCGGCTTGCCCCTGTTACAGCACTTTGGGGGCTGTGTTCCCGAGACGGTCCGGCCGTGATGCCCGATAGAACTTTCATTGAAAATTCTATCGGATTTAAGTAGAATTCTGTGGATTAGTGCGCGGGAAGCTTGCCTGTGTCAGATTTAATTGTTAACTTTGCAGCCGCTAAGAGCGGGGAATGCATTCTCCAGTCAAGGCAAAACCATTAC
>DBFWRP010000294.1:0-7191 GCA_048222005.1 Muribaculaceae bacterium
AGCTGTTTCTATTACTGACGGCAGTGCTGATGACCGTGGCTTGCGCTTTGGCGCAGACGCGCGTGGTCACCGGTACAGTCGTTTCAGCCGCTGATGACGAGCCATTGGCGGGCGCAACGGTTATGCCCATTGGGGGCGGACAAGGAACCTCGACCGACATCGACGGTAACTTCTCGCTTACCCTCCCCCAGAGTGTTTCCCAGCTCAACGTGTCCTATGTAGGCTTCAAGTCGCACAAGGCTCATGTTTCATCTGACAAAATGCTCATCAAGCTCGAGAGCTCCGACAACACACTCGATGAAGTGATGGTTGTAGCTTACGGAACGGCAAAGAAATCGGCCTTCACCGGTTCTGCAACCGTGATTGACAATGCAGCTATCGAAAAGCAGCAGGTAAGCAACGTCCTGAATGCGCTGTCCGGTAAGGTTACGGGTATGCAGATGTCAAATGCTTCCGGAGCTCCCGGTGCATCCAGCCCCACGATGGCCATCCGCGGTTTCTCCTCAATCAATGCAGGCAACGCTCCTCTTGTGATTGTGGACGGCTCGCCCTTCACTGGCGACATGAACTCGATCAACTCCAACGACGTTGAGTCCATGACTGTCCTCAAGGATGCTGCTTCGACAGCCCTTTATGGTGCCCGTGGTGCCAACGGTGTGATCATGATTACCACCAAGCGCGCAAAACTCGGCGAGGCCCGTGTTACAGTCGATGCAAAATGGGGTGTCAACAGCCGTGGCCAGCAGGACTACGATTACATCAAGGACCCCGCACAATATTATGAAGCATATTATTCTTCACTGTATAACTACGCCCGCATGACCTCTGAGCGTATCGGCGGTTATCAGGGTCTCGGTCTGGATAACAATTCGGCTTACTCCTGGGCTCTTGCCAACATGATCAGTAACGAGAACTACGGTTTGGGTTACAATGTGTTTACTCTTCCCCAGGGTCAGAACCTCATCGGTCAGAACGGTCGTCTCAACCCCAACGCCACCCTCGGGCGTTTGGTAAGCTATCAGGGTGCCGACTACTATCTGTCGCCCGACAACTGGATGGACGAGACTTACAAGCACAGCCTCCGTCAGGAGTATAATGTAAGCATCACTCAGGGTAATGAGAAGAACAACTTCTTCGCATCCGTAGGTTACCTCGGCAACGAAGGTATCGTCATTGCAAAATCAGACTTCAAGCGTTTCACAGCCCGTCTGGCTGCCGACGTACAGGCAAAACCCTGGCTGAAGATTGGCGGTAACATCAACTACACTCATGTTGACATGAACTCGATGGATGAGGAAGGTTCGAGCGCTTCGACAGGCAATATCTTCGCTGCCGCAACTCAGATTGCACCTATCTATCCTCTCTATGTACGCGACGGCAAAGGCAACATCCTCACCAACAAAGCAGGTATTCAGATGTACGACTATGGTGACGGAACCAACGCCGGCCTGAAACGTCCTGTGTTCAGCGATTCTAATGCCGTCAGCGACGCTATCCTGAACCGTAACGAATCGGATGCCAACATCTTCCTCGGCAATCTTTTTGCTGAAATCCGTTTCCTCAAATACTTCAAGTTCACTTCGAACAACAGTATGAACCTTCAGGAGGTACGTGGTACATCGGTGACCAACCCTTACTTCGGACAGTATGCCATCCTGAACGGTATTGTATCGAAATCGCATCAGCGCAACACCGACTACACCTATCAGCAGTTGTTGAACTACACACGCACATTCGCTGATAAGCACAATGTCGACATTATGGCTGGCCACGAATATTACAAACAGAAAACGTATTCGTTGGTAGGTCAGAAGCACAATATGCTCGATCCCGCCAACGGCGAACTTGCAGGTGCAGTTATCGACGACGGTGCAGACTCCTACACTTCGGAATATAACAACGAAGGCTGGATTTTCCGCGGTATGTATGATTACGACGGAAAATACTTCGCACAGGCATCCTATCGTCACGATGCATCTTCCCGCTTCCATCCCGACCACCGTTGGGGTAACTTCTGGAGCCTCGGTGGCGCATGGATTCTTTCGAAGGAGAGCTTCATGGAGGATATCACATGGATCGACTTCCTGAAAGTTAAGGCCGCTTATGGTGACCAGGGTAACGATAACATCGGTAACTTCCGTTACACCAACACATTCGCCCTTGTAAACGCAGTGAACAATCCTGCTCTTCTTCCCAACACACAGGGTAACGCCGACATCTCATGGGAAAAGAACGGTAACTTCAGCACTGGTGTTGAATTCGGCTTCCTGAACAACCGCATCAACGGTAACTTCGAAGGCTTCTACCGTACAACCAAAGACATGCTCATGTTCTTCCCGCTGCCTATGTCCTATGGTTACAGCGGCTACTACGCTAACGTAGGTAACATGATGAACGGTGGTGTCAGCCTCGAACTCAGCGCTGTTCCCGTGAAGACCCGCGATTTCCGCTGGACAATCAACGCCAACATCACATGGCAGAAGAACAAGATTACCTCGCTCCCCGACGAGCGTAAGACCATGGAGGTAGAGAAGATTGATGACAACGGTAATGTCAAGACCGTCAAAGGTTTCTCCAGCGGTTACACATTCTTCGGCGAAGGTGAGTCGATGTACAGCTACTACAGCAAGAAATATGTAGGCGTTGACCACGAGACCGGTCTTCCCTTGTACTATAAGAGCATCCTCGACGAAAACGGCAAGCCCACCGGTGAAGTGACCACCACAAACAACTTCGGTGAGGCCACCGATTACATCGTTGATGTCTGCCCGCCCCACTGGTTCGGTGGTATCAACACTCAGTTCGAGTACAAAGGCTTCGACCTCTCAGCTCAGTTCAACTTCCAGATCGGCGGTAAGGTTTACGATTCCGGTTACGCATCGCTCGTTTCGTCTCCGTCCACCCGTGGCGGCAAGGGTGAGAACATCCACGCCGACATGCTCAACGCCTGGACTCCCGAGAACCCCGGAAGCGATATCCCCCGCTTCGTGTTCAACGACCAGTATGCAGCCCAGAACAGCTCGCGCTTCCTGACAAATGCAAGCTACCTCTCGCTTGAGAACATCAACTTCGGTTATACTCTTCCCACCAAGCTCACACGCAAGGCTTACATCGACAAGGTTCGTGTTTACCTCACATGCGAGAACGTATGGGTATGGTCGAAACGTCAGGGTCTTGATCCGCGCCAGTCGTTCACCGGTGGTAGCAACAACACTTACTATTCACCCATCCGTACCATCTCGGGCGGTCTCACAGTTACATTCTAACCCCGGAAGGTTAACCATATTATTAGGATAGAATATGAAAATGAAATATAAAGCACTGCTCGCAGCGGTAGTGGCAACTCCGATGTTGCTGACAACGAGCTGCATCGAAGAGACTTTCCCGACCAGCGGAGTCCTTCAGGAACAGATTGATCCCAGTGCGCCCGAATATATCAAGGCCTTGGTTTACGGTATGCCCGGTCAGATGAACGTCTACGGCATCACCGGCAACGGCTCACACTTCGAGTTCGGCAACCCCGCAGTTATCCATGCCCGCGACTGTATGACAGGCGACCAGTCTGTGCTCTACGCCAACGGTTACGACTGGTTCGGCGGCTGGAGTCAGGTGAGCATCAGCCAGACATCCCTCTATGTGAACCCCGCCTTCCTGTGGGAGACATTCGCAACCGAGGCTCTCGCCGCAAACACCGTGCTCAAGACCATCGATCCCGCCACCACCGACACCGATCTTAAGTGGTACCGCGGTTTGGCTCATGCCTTCCGTGCAGGCGTTTATCTTGACTGGGCGCGTATGTTCGAGTATCTGCCCGCCATGTACAAGGCTGTGCTCCGCACCACCAACGATGATGGTCAGGATGTGGTAGGTCTCACCGTTCCCAAAGTGACCGAAGCCACAACAGAGCAGGATTCCCGTATGAATCCCCGTATGCCCCACAATGAGGCCGTGGCATTCATCCTCAGCGATCTTGAGACCGCTCTTGAATATCTTTCGGCCGGCGACGGATATGTCCGTACAAGCAACAACGACAAGGCGCTTCCCGACCAGGCTGTAATTTACGGTCTGCTCGCACGTACCTATCTTTGGGATGCTTCCTACACTGAGCAGGGTTATCCCAATGCAACCGAAGGCGCAACAGCACAGCAGCTTTATCAGAAAGCCGAGCAATATGCCCGCATGGCAATCACCGCTTCCGGTGCTGTGCCTCTGACAAAGGAACAGGCTCTGAGCACATCGAGCGGCTTCAACGATCTCGGTTCTGATTCCTGGATGTGGGGTCAGCAGCTGGTGAAAGAGGACCGCGTGGTGCAGAGCTCCATCGTGAACTGGACATCGTTCGTGTCGAACGAGGCTGAGTACGGTTACGCAAGTGCCGGCGCATTCGTGATGATCGACGCAAGTCTCTATCACAGCATCAGCGATTACGACTTCCGCAAACTTATGTTCGTGGCTCCTTCCGGCACTCCGCTTTCGGGTCAGGAATCGTTCATCGATCCTGAATTCGCTGAAAAATATTTTGACGCGTACTATTCGCTCAAATTCCGTCCGGGATCTGCCAACACTCAGTCGTCCGACGTAGGTTCTGCTGTTGGTATTCCTTTGATGCGTGTCGAGGAGATGTACTTCATCGAGGCTGAAGCTGCCGCTCACCGTTCGGCTCAGGACGGTCTGGACAAGCTCAACTCATTCATGAAGACTTACCGCTATCCCAACTATCGTTCGTATGCATCAACCCCCGACGAGATCCTTGAGGAAATCATCCTTCAGAAGCGTATAGAGCTTTGGGGTGAAGGCCAGACATATTTCGATATCAAGCGTCTCGACCTCTCTGTTATCCGTGCTTACGATGGATCCAATTTCTCCTACGGTCTCAACACTTTCAACACCGAAGGCCGTCCCGCATGGATGAACATGGTTATCCCTCAGTCTGAAATCAATAACAACGAGGGCCTGAGAGCTCGTAACAACCCCACCCCGTATCAGGCTAACAGCCTTATTCAGAAATAAAATAAGAGGATACACATATGAAACTTAAAAATATATTTTCGGCTATCCTTTGCGGAACACTTCTGCTTGGTTCCGCGGCCTGTACCGATGAGGTGGAGTACACTCCCGCCTCGCAGGTTGAAGGCGAGGGTCTCTATCTTTCTGACACAGGTGAGGAGACCATCAATATCGAGGAGAATGCAACCAGCATTACAATTCCTGTATATCGTACCAACGATCAGGGCGTTTTCACAGCTCAGCTGTCAGCGTCGGTGGTTGATAAGGACGGTAATGCAGTGACCGGTGTGTTCACCGTGCCCTCCGAGGTTACTTTCCAGGATGGTGCCAAAGTGGCAGACCTTAACGTTGCGGTTGACTTCAGCAAGGTAGAACCTCTTGCAGAGTACACCCTCAACCTGAAGATTCTCGGCGACCAGACCACTCCCTATTCAAATTCCGAATGTAACTACGTCATCTCTTATGCACCCTGGACACCGTGGTACTACTACAGCACCACCGACCCCGGTTTCTACCAGCAGAATTCGCTCTGGAGCTATGGTTACGACTGTCCTGTTTACATCCGCTATTCGCTGGTCGACAAGCTGCAGATTCAGGTAGGTGTGCCTTCGCCCTTCTCGGATCTTGATTATGAGTTTACATTCTCGCTCAATCTCCGTCCCGAATATCAGTACAATCCCGACGGAAAGGCCAATGAGGATGCCGAGTATCTGAACAATCTGCCCGCTGATGAGCCGGTAGACATCTCCAAGCTCAAGATGTCTTACTACGTAACTTCCAACGTGATTAATTCAACGCTTTCCACTGAGGTTGGAGATGCTTGGTTCGGTGATGCATATACCGTTTGCACTCAGGTTTGGGGTAACACAGAGGCTGAAGCAGCTACGTTCATGGAGAAATTTGGCTACGTTCGTTCAGTGTTCAATCCTGTGAAGGGCCGTTTCAATATTCAGGTGCTTGCGTTTACACCTGATGGATATTTCTTCCAGGGCGCTTCTGGCATGGAGTATCTTCAGCTTCCCGGCAATTTCAAGGAATATTCTCTGTCGCTGCAGTATCTCGGTAACTTCGTCGACCGTGACGAAAAAGAACGCGCAGTGATTGGTGTGACGCGTTCCGCCGATGTGGCCGCCTATGCCTATAAGTTGGTTGATCACCAGATCACTGACGAGGAGGCTGCCGATATTGCTCAGGAAATCATCTCCGATCCCGAGGCCGAACTGATTACCGAAACCGGCGATATTTCTCTTCAGCTTCCCGCTGAGGGCCGTTACGCCATCGTGGCTGTCGGCTATGATGCGACGAGCGCTGCCGTATGCAACACCTACCTTAACTTCAAGTATACATCGGTACAGGTGAACCAGGAGTGGGAGGATTACGGCGTTTGCGAATACACCGACGGACTCCTGAGCACCTTCTTCAACGAGTTGCTTTCCGGCAAGACATGGGAGGTTGAGGTTCAGCGTCACAAGACAGAACCCGGAGTATACCGCATCGTTAAGCCGTATAATTACTGGCATGAGAATGTTGTGGTTCCTCTGGGTGTCGGCGACATGTTCCCGCTCTCGGAAGACAGAGGTTTCCTCGTAATCAACGCTGCCGATCCGAATGGTGTTTATCTGCCTCTGAGTCTGCTCGGCTTCGGAATTGATGAAAACTTCGGACAGGAAGGTGGCGACCCGATTATCCCCGGTCAGCTCGCATCGTTCTCGATGGCTGCTTACCAGATGTCGCTTGATGATCCTCTCACTCTTGAGGAGTGCAAGCAGTATGGCTTGTGCGGAAAACTTGAGGATGGCGTCATTACTTTCCCCGAACAGTCTCTTATCATCGTAGGAACAGGCGAATATGGTGGTATGTGGAAAGCCAATTTTGAAGGTGACTTCCGTCTTGACATGAGCTTCGTTGAGGCAAGAGTTCCGCAGACTGCCGCTGCCAACCGTCCTGCTCGTCTGGTAGGTCCGTTGAGCAAAATCATGAAACGTCCTCAGATGATGGGCAGAATGCAGCAGAGCAAGCTTTACGATCAGAAGGTCGTATCACACGACGAAATTGTGAAGCAGGCGCTCAAACAGCCCGTAAGACGCTGATATCCCCTTTGAAGTCCTGACCGCTTTCAGCGGTTTGGCAACACAACTGAAAAAGCGGCACGCATTTGATGCGTGCCGCTTTTCAGTTGTGTAT
>DBFWRP010000295.1:0-5303 GCA_048222005.1 Muribaculaceae bacterium
AAAATGGCCGACATAATAAAATTGGTGACAAGCGATGCCGGAGCAAAACTCCGGCCGATTTTCGACAGCATTGCCGAAAACGGATTGCCCGACAATTGCGAGGTGATTTACAAAGGACCCCGCAATCTGCTGGCCACCCTCAATAAGGGAACCATTAACATCAAGCAGTTCGGCATACCCTCATTCCCCAACAATTTTATTTACGGCCAACTACGCAAAAGCAAAGCGCGCCGCAGCTTCGAGCACGCACACCGTCTGCTCCAGCTCGGCTTCGACACCCCCCAACCCTACGCCTATATAGAGATATACCGGCGGAACGCGCTAGGCATTCCCATGCTCCGGCGCAGCTACTATATCTGCCGCCATCTGCCGCTCGACAACATAAGGTTCTGGGAAGGCCATTCCGATCTGCCGGAGCTGGTGGACCAGTGGGGTGCGGAGATAGCGCGGCTCCATGCAGCCGGGGTGTGGATGAAGGACCATTCGGCCGGAAACGTGCTGCTCGGACGCAAAGACAACGGCGAGTTCACCTTCAGTTATGTCGACCTCAACCGCATAAGATTCGGCGTGCACTCAACCCGCAGACTCCTCCGGATGTTTAAATCTGTGTCGACCTCCGCACATTTCACCCTCCTGCTGGCTCGCGCCTACGCACGAGCCGCAGGCAAGGACGAACAGACGGTGGTGCACGCCGTAAAAAAGATATTTCACAAATTCAATCACATACACTAAACACACTTCGACAATGAGCGCTCAACTTAAAATATTCTGCAAGAACATCGGCGAATACATAGATATAAACGGCGGTGAAACGCTGCTCGAAATAGCGCAGACACTAAAACCCCGTCTTGGCAACCTCGACCCCATATGCGCTGCCGTCAACAACAAGACCGAACCTCTGCAATATCAGCTGTTCGGACCGAAGCAGGTTGAATTTCTCAGCCGACATTCGGCCTCGGGAATGCGTGTCTACACCCGATCATTGTGCATGATGCTGTATTGCGCTGTCAAACATAAATTCCCAGGCATGCGCCTGCGCATCGAGCACTCCATTGCCGGAGGCTATTACTGCCGGCTGTTTCCGGGTGCGGCCGGAGCCGTCGCACCCGACCGCGCCGAGGCATGCAGCATACTGCTGGATTACATGCGCGACCTTCAGAAACGCGATGTGCCGTTCGAGCGCAAGGAGCGCCTAACATCCGATGTGATTGAAAAGCTGCGTGCCGCCGACCTCCCCGACAAGGTGCAGCTGCTGGAAACCACCCATGAGCTCTACACCATATTCTACCGCCTCGACGGAGTGATCGACAGCTATTACGGAGCGCTCGCCCCGTCGACAGGCCACCTGGACATCTTCAACCTCGTGCCCTACAAAGAGGGGTTCCTGCTGATGGCATTTGACCGCAAAAACCCCGATGTGCCCGCACAGCAGATAACGCAGGAAAAGATGTACGAGGCATACGTTGATTATCTCCATTTCAACAGCGTAATCGGCATTTCCAATGTCGGGCAGCTCAACAGGGCTGTGGACGAGAACCGTTCATCCGATCTCATCAACGTGGCCGAGGCCATGCACGACAAAAAGATTGCCCAGATAGCCGACGAGATCACCCGCCGGTATCATCAGGGGGGCGCCCGCATTGTGCTCATCGCAGGCCCGTCATCGTCGGGAAAGACCACAACCACCAAGCGACTCGGCATCTACCTGACCACCAACCTGCTCAAGCCCAAAATGATTTCGCTTGACAACTACTTTGTCAACCGCGAAAACACTCCGCGCGACGAGACGGGCGACTACGATTACGAATCGCTCTACGCCCTCGACCTCGACCAGTTCAACGCCGACCTCACCGCCCTGCTTGCCGGCAAGGAGGTGGCGATGCCAACCTACAGTTTTGAACTCGGCAAACGCATTTACAAGGGTAACACCCTACGTCTGGAGGACAACTCCATCCTGCTCATCGAGGGGATACACGGACTGAATCCGGAGCTCACCGCAAGCATCCCGGAGGCCATGAAATACCGCGTATATGTGTCGGCGCTCACCACCCTTTCAATCGACGACCACAACTGGATTCCCACCACCGACAACCGCCTGCTCCGGCGCATAATCCGCGACCACAAGTACCGAGGGGCATCGGCCGTCGAATCAATCAGGCGCTGGCCAAGCGTACGCCGAGGCGAGGAGAAATGGATTTTCCCATATCAGGAAAACGCCGACTCCACCTTCAACTCTTCGCTGCTGTTCGAACTTGGAGTGATGAAGGACTACGGCGAAGCCATCCTCAGGGATGTGCCCAACGATGCCCCGGAATATGCAGAAGCCTACCGCCTGCGCCGCTTCCTCTCCTATTTCAAGCAGATTCCCGACCGCGACGTGCCACCCACATCACTGCTGCGCGAATTTCTCGGCGGCTCCTCGTTCCATTATTGAAACCGCCGTCACCGCCACCACACAATCCCCTTTATCCCGACACTCAAAAGCTGGTCGCATTATATCGGTTCCGGAGCAGTTCATTCGCGCCGGAAAGGTGAATAGTGTGATTATTTTTCTTTATCTTTGCAGAATAAACCTCATTATCTCCCTTCTGCATCATGAAAAAATACAATTTTGACGAAGTGATTGACCGCCATGGCAGCGGATGTATGAAAATCGACGATTTGCGCGAGCTTTTCGGCAAATCCGACCTCACACCGCTATGGATAGCCGACATGGACTTCCGTGTGTGCCCCGAAATCACCAAGGCTCTGATGGACCGCATCTCCCACCCCATCTACGGCTATTCGCGACCGGCCGAGAGCTACTGGACGTCGATCACCGGATGGCTGCGCAAACGCCACGCATTCAACGTGGAGCGCAATGAGCTCACCTACGTCCCGGGGGTTGTGAAGGGGATAGCCTTCGCCGTGAACTTCTTCACCCAGCGCGGCGATAAAATCGTGATACAGCCACCGGTCTACCACCCGTTCAAAATGGTCATAGAGGGAAACGGCCGCATAGTGACACCCAACCCGCTGCGCCTCACCGAACACCGCACATATGAGATGGATCTCGAGGGGCTCGAAAAAATCTTCGCCGAAGAGCATCCGCGCATGATGATTCTCTGCAACCCCCACAACCCGATCGGGCTGCAGTGGAGCCGCGAGACTCTGGCCGAAGTGGGACGTCTGTGCCGCAAATACAATGTGCTCGTTATTTCCGACGAGATTCACGGCGACCTCATGCTCGGCCAACGCGTGCACTTCCCGTTTGCTGCCTGCAGCGACGACTGCGCGAAAGTGTCGGTGACATTCGGCGCCCCGTCAAAGACATTCAACATCCCCGGTCTCGTAAGCTCCTGGTGCGTGGTCAAGAACCCCGAACTGCGTGAGCCTTTCTTCCACTGGCTTGAAGTAAACGAATTCAACGCCACCACTTTCGTATCGACCATAGGTACCGAGGCAGCCTACTGCAACGGGGAGGCATGGCTCGAAGAAGCCCTGCTCTACATAGAAGAGAACATCGACTATGTAGACCGGTATCTGCGTGAAAAACTGCCGTGCGTGGGGATGATAAAGCCCGAGGCATCGTTCCTTGTATGGATGGACTTCCGCTCGCTCGGCCTGAGCCATGAGGAACTGGTGGACCTGGTGGTTAACCGCGCAGGCCTGGCCCTGAACGACGGCGAAATGTTCGGCCCCCAGGGACATGGCTTCATGCGCGTGAACGTGGCCACTCCACGCTGCGAACTCACACGCGCCCTCGACAAACTGCGCCAAGCCCTCGCGCCACAGGTGGCCAAAACATGCATGCAGAAAGCATAAATCACCTTTTAAAATAATTTCGACCAGTTGCCTGACAGCAATGAAATACGCTATATTCCCACCCGAAGAACTCATTGAAGACGCTCGCGTCACGCTCCCGCTGTCGAAAAGCATGTCGACACGCGCACTCATACTCGACACGCTTGCCACCGGACACTTCAATTCCGAAGCCAATCCTGTGGCATGGTGCGACGACACGAAAGTGATGGCAGCTGCACTGCAGCAATGGGACGAAGCCGCTGCGGGCACCCCCCTCAGGTTCGACCTTCAGGCTTCAGGCGCAGCCATGCGGTTTCTGACAGCATTCTTTGCCAGCCGCCCCGGCGCCGACGTCACCCTCACCGGGTGCGAACGCCTGTGCCAGCGCCCCATGAAGCCGCTTGTCGACGCCCTGCGCCAGTGCGGAGCTTCGGTTGAATATCTTGCAGAAGAGGGGTACGCCCCACTGAGAATCAAGGGGCAGGAACTCACCGGCGGCACCGTCACAATCGATGCCACCGTATCCTCGCAATTCATTTCGGCCCTGCTGATGATTGCCCCGGCAATGAAATCCGGGCTCGACCTCCATTTCGAGGGAGAGCCGGTGTCGCTCCCCTATATCACCATGACCCTCGGCCTGATGGCCATGCGCGGAGTGCAAGCCGAACGCGAACCTCTCCGTGTGGAAGTGGCTTCCGGCCAGTACACTCCGTGCAGCCAGGCACCTGAAGGCGACTGGTCGGCGGCAGCATTCTGGTACGAGGTGTCGGCCCTGTCGGCAGGATGGATCACCATGACCAACCTTAAAGCCGACTCCCTGCAGGGCGACAAGGCAACGGCCCGTTTCTTCGCCTGTCTGGGGGTGGAAACCGTAGAATCGGAGGAGGTGGACGGCGCACTCGACCTCACCCCTTCGCCCGAAGTGTACGGACGTCTTGACCTCGACCTTACAGACAATCCCGATGTCGCGCCGGCCCTGGCCGTGACATGCTCGCTGATAGGGGTGCCATTCAAATTCACCGGCCTCCACAATCTGGCCATGAAGGAGTGCGACCGCCTGGGAGCTTTGGCCGAGGAGATGAACAAACTTGGCCGCAACGTGGAGAAAGTGCGCGATTTCGGGCTGGAATGGGACGGCAAATCCCATCCAGTACGCGACATGCAGGTGCTGTCGGCCCACGGCGACCACCGCATGGCCATGGCTCTCGCCCCCGTATCGGTCTACATCCCGGGCATCATAATCGACGGTGTGGAGACCGTAAGCAAAAGCTATCCCGACTACTGGGAGCAGCTCTGCAGCATAGGTTTCAAGGTGATTGAAGTCGTTATAACCGGGGACGGCAAGGTGGTAAGAGCCGACTCCGTGGCCACAGGCACCGCAAACGGCAAGGAGGGCGACGAATGAAAGGTGCGCTCATCATACTGCTGGCCCTGGTGATTGTGGGAGGCGTGCTCTACATGTTCCATCTGCGCGACCTCCGCAAGGGCAAAGCTCAGGCACCCACCGTAGGGCCGATACC
>DBFWRP010000296.1:0-10287 GCA_048222005.1 Muribaculaceae bacterium
GTTTCAGCTCGTCGGCCTCGGCTGTGGTTATTTCCTTCCAGTTTGCGGGGTCGTCGGTGGCGGCCAGGGTTATCACCGAGCCGAATGTGCGGTCGGGGATCGGGGTGCTGTCGTCGGCCTGCGTCAGGACGTGGCCCTCGGCGGCTGTGATGCGCCGCAGCGTTACGGTAGTTTCGTTGATTTCCATAATAATTATGTGTTATGCGGCTGATATGAAGGTGATGTTTTTCTCTGCTGCGCGGGCAAGCATGTCGTCTGTCAGGCGTGCGTAGGCATCGGCGTGCAGGGTGACGGAACGGACGGACGCCCCCGCAATGTTGCCGCTGATCATCCATTCAAGGCTCGCGGCGTTCAGGTTCGGCAGGTTCGACAGGTTATAGCTGCCGCTTCCCGTCCCCCACCAGCCTAAGTTCATTTCCTCCACGGGACACGTCATGTACACGGACGGATTGCACGACGATACATTCAGCTTCATCTCGCCGATCACCTTTTTAAGTTTACTGGTACCGTGAAACATGTTGTTGCCGTTTATGACCCTCGGGCCGATAAATGCCACTTCCAGATTAGTGCAGCCGAGAAAAGCGCTGGAGAAGTCGGAGCCATTTGATGCGTCCACACGTATAGGCAGGTTTGTACGTATGGTGTGCTGTCCGCCGTAGAACATCTTCGCGTTGTAGTTTCGCGGCGCTCCGGCGTACCAGGTGGCCACGGCCTCGGCATAGCTCAGGCTAAGTCTGTTGAGCAGCCACTTGTCCGTGTCGGGGTCGTAGTGGCCGTGCACGGTGCGCGTGGATGGGTTTCCTCCCCACCCTTCGTTGCAGCTTGCCTCGTTCCACAGGTCGGCTAACAGGGCCTTCTTGGCGTCCATGGGCGGCGCGGCGATGCAGCGCAGGCCAGTGCCCGTCGTCGGGCGGTCGTACTGGCGCCCCGTGGCGGCACAGAGGTACGTGCGGGAGATCAGGGGCGAGCCGTCGCTGTTGCATACTTCGGAGCGCCCCTCCCAGTCGGCGTGGTAGGTGACGGTGAAGCCGACGTCGCCGCCGCTCTCGCTCTCGGCCTGCTCTACGCCTGGGTCGGGGGTCACGGGTATCTGCTCCGCACGGGCCACGAAGCGGCCCGCGAGCGGCTTCTCCTCGGCGCTCGGCGCCTTCCAGGCGTAATCGGTCGCAGCGCTATTGTCGAGCCACACCACGGAGAACGTGCCTGCGGGCCGTTCGCTGTCTATGGTGGCGCCGGGCGAGCGCTCCACGGCGGCGAAGCGGATGGTGGCGTCCTGCGCGGGCAGGTAGCTCGCGGGCACCTTGCCGTCAGAGCCGAGCGGCGCGATGCCGCCCGCCGCGCCTATGGCGGCATGGTCGGCGGCGGCGTCGGTCAGGATGGCGTCAACCTGGGCGCCGGTGTGTGATAATTCGTATTGTGTTGCCATGATGCGTTATTTGGTTTTACGTGAATATCGGCGACCAGGTGTCGCCGCCGTCGTTAGTTGCCTCGATGCCGTCGGCGGTGACGCGCAGGGCGTAGTTGCCCGCCCTTACTGTCGTACCCTCCTCCAGCACCTTCACGTAGCTTTGTCCGGCACGCAGGGCGGCGCCGTCGGCGGCTATCTCCGAGGCGGTGCCGACGCCAGCCGTCGGTAGCTCCCGGGCCTCGGCGGCCAGCGACCACGTGCCGGAGACGGCCAGCGCGGTGTGCAGGCTCGCTTCCACGCTGATGATGTGTGTGCCGGACGGCAACACCACGGTGCCGAAGTCGGAGAAGAAGGCGGAGAACGGGCCGGGACCGATTATTGATACAGTCTTTGCCGCTATCAAAGTGTGCTCGGCGCCGAGGTCGTCGTAGAGGGCGAGGCGCACGTTGCCGTAGTATGGACCGTCGCCGAAGTCGGGCGGAGAGTCGGCACCCTGTACGAAGTCGGCCACGACCCGTATACTGAGGGCCGACAGGTCGAGCTGCGTGGTGGACTGGAACTGCGCACCGGCGACAAGCACCTTCGTCGCCGTGCGCTCGGTGGCCTGCATGGTCGCCGCGAGCTGCGGCATGAGCACTCCTCCGTCGTCGGCGTTGTCGGGGCTGAGGGTACCGCTATGCACCAGCAGGCGCACGTTCCCCGCGTCGTCGTAATACACCTGGCGTCCCCCCTCTATTACCGTGCGGGCCTTGGCCGTGCCGGAGGCGGGACGCGTGGCCACACGGTCGGCGGTCACCTCCACCGCCTCCACGTACTCGGCCTTTATCTTGCCGTCGCGAAACAGGGCGGCGCTGCGCCCGTCGTTGGTGATTACCTCCGTGTCTCCTTTGAGAGTTATCTTGCCCTGCTCTATGTCGATGCCGGTTTCTTCCAGTTCCCGCTCCAGTGGTATGCGCGTCACCGACAGCCCTGAAACGCGGAAGATGTCGCCGGGGTTCTGACCGCCGGGGTAACCGTATATTTCCAGCAGGGAGCCGTTGCCGACGGGGTCGGTCAGCTCTACTTCAAGTTCGTAATGACGTTCCGGCTCCGTCCAGCCGTCCGTGTTGCCTTCTATCCCGTCGGCATAAATGCTGTCGCCTCCGTCGGCGCTCACATCGAACTCGGCCCAATCTTCCTGGTTGAAGTCGATGTCGAAGGCGATTCTGAGCCGTGTGCCCGCCGCGAGGCTGCTGATGTCCGGGCGCAGAGGCAGCAAGGCGCAGTTGTAGCTGTCGCTCTCCACCGTGCCGCTGTCGGCACTGTAGTCGGCCTGCGTTCCCCGGACGCTGAGGCTTATGCGGTCGGCCAGGAACTGGGCCAGCGGCACCTCCGAGCCGTCGGCCACAACCACGAAGTCGCCGGTGAACTTGGAGCCGTATGGGCTTATGAGGGTCTTGTCGCAGCCCGCCGTGCTGTAAGTCTTGATGCCCTGGTAGAGGGTTATGGAGGGAGCGCCCGGACCGTATGCCGCCAGCGAGATCGCGTGTCGGCGGTCCGCGTCGAGGGCGTTGCCGACGGTGACGGCTGCGTCCCCCGCCACCGGGTCGTCGGAGCCTGCGGCACAGTCGGTCATGCTCAGGTCTATGTAGTCGGCGCCCACGCCCACGCATCGGCGCCAGTAAAAGCGCTGTCCGGAGGCGAGATTGAACGTGCGGCACTGCACCAAGTCGCCTATGGCGAAGTCATTGGTAATTTTATGTTCGCCGTCATCGGTGCGCAGACGGCAGCGCCAGACGTTGGTCAGCGAGGCAGGATCGACTACGGTAAGTACGGCGCCGTCGGCGTCACGCAGCTCGTTGCCGGAGTTGTCGCGCAGCACCAGGCGCCGCAAATATACCTGTGCCTGCTCCACCGACGTCAGCGTGGCGCCTGCGGGCGACAGTACCAGAGAGCCCCCAACCTGGCTTATATGACGTATCTCCAGAGCGTCGAAGATGGCCTTGTAGCGGACGTAGAGTTTGTCCACCACCAACCGCGAGTACTCCGGAGCATCGGGATCGGAACCCAGATAGAATCCGTTACCTAAAGTCCCGGATGAATACCCATAACTGGCTAAAAAGATACGTATAAGCAAAGAGCGCAATTCAGACTCACCATCTCCGTTTATCAACCCTCCTCGGACACCAGGAAGAGAATCCCCAACGTCTATGCCTTCATCAAATATAATTTTCTTTTTTGCCCTGTCTTGGATATTTTTATTCAGAAATTCACGCCGGCAACGCCGGGCGGAAAAAAGATTATTATCAGTCGGAAGAGTCTTGTCCCATGTACGTATAATATCCGGTAATGATAGGGAATTCCCAATTGACTGGGCGAAACTGCGGACATCGGTGATTGAGTCTACCATCTTCTCTTGAGTCGTCCGGCTGAGGGCATCACTGATCTCAATATCCATCGATGACGGAAGATTGACCTTCCGGGTAATCTTTGTAATGCGGCTGTCCCGTAATCCGAAGCCGGGAAAGTATTCCTCGCTCACAAGACGCACCCTGCGACCGATGCTCAACTCGACGTTGTTATTCTCAATCCATACATGATCTGTCGGTGCCTTATACACCGAGATGTCGAGATTATGGTCTGCGTTGTATTTGTTGACCGCTGTCAGGAATTCTTCTTCGGCAAGGGCATAATACTCATCCGGCATACGGAGGTTCCACAGGATATATTTGTCTCCGGCTTTAGGCACGAGTTTGTCTCCGGGAAGCTGAATGTCGTTGTCATAGGGCCATATCGTGATGATCTCAAACTCACGGGTCGTGCTGTTGAAATTTACCTCAAAGAAGTATGTGCCGTCTTCTTCCTCTCCGAGTCCGGCAAGCTCGCTGCCCTCTTGAAAGGAGACCCGGATCACACGCCCACCTATCATGTAAGCATTGGGATCAAACGGAAGACGGTTGTCGGTGAAATAGTAGATTGTAAAAGGATTCCCGTCCTCACCGGTCTTGACCTCACTGCGGACACTGCTGATAACACCGATACGCCTTGGGTAAATATCCTCGAAGGCAGACTGCTCGAAGTGATCGACACGTCCATATTTATCAGCATTGATTTCGACATACTTCTGACCACCGGGCAACTGAAGCCGGGTAAAACCGTATTTCTCCGGGTCGATGTTCCGACTGCTGCCCACAGGATAAAGCCGGGTGTAGAACTTGACATTATTTGCAGTTCCGGGATCAATGGACAGCAACCCTTTGTTATAGCCGAGTTCCACCGGCTCTCCATGCTCACACTTGCAGATATTGACGGTCTGCCCCTCGACCCACCATTCGGCACCAACTTTCTCGGCAATCTCCTTGAGAGCCTCGTCGCAGTATTTCCCGAAATAGTCGATGACGATGTTCTCGGTGCCGTCGACCTGACCGACTTTCCAGTCGGTGATGTTGCCCATGCCGTCGTTCATGCACTTCACTATCATGGAGACATGCTCACGGGGCGGCGCGGTCAGTGTGAACACCGGCTCATCCTCGTTGTCAACCGTCTTGATGACAAGAAGCCGCTTGATCATACTCTCCACGCCGTAGAGCTTGATGTCGTAGCTCCATTCTTTCGTGGATTTCTGCTTCGGACGGTATTTCTCGGTGAGCCAGTAGCGCTCTCCCTCGAAGTCTGCGTAGTCGTCGACATCAAGGTCTATATGCTCGTAATGGGTAAAGGAAAGCGTCAGGACGCTGTCGCCCTGTATCTCGCTTACCTGCGTGGAGCTGTCGTTAGGAGACAGTTCCACTTTCGGATTGCCGACTTTGTCGTATATCGTTATAAGCATATTTGAACGGCGTTTTAATTTCGTTAGAATGACGGTACCGGCTCACGGAAGCGCACCTTGAAACGGCTTGCCTGCACTCCTTCCCGGTAGAGGTATGTCAGCGGTCTGTAGGAGCTGCTGTCGACATAGAACATCCGCATGGTCAGCCCGAGTTCCGGCAGCCGGACTGACAGCCATCCGTTTTCCCCCGTCTTGAGGAATGATATGAACGAGCGGTATCTGAGCAGCCACTCATTTTTAGTTCCGGCAAATATGGCGAAGTGCAGGGTCACGTCCCGTTCCTCGTTCTTGACATCGAGCGTGCCGGAGTATTTCGTGCCGTCATGTTCCCGGATGTTTACGCCGACATGACTCTTCACTTTCGAGGGTGCCATAATGGATGTGAGATTGTCGCGACCTCCCTCTTTCTCCTCTGTCAGAAAAGCTCCGAATTCAGTCCATATATCCTTGCCGTTTATGATGACAAGGCCCTTCAATGCGGTTGTGTCCATATTCATTTGGTTCTGATGCCGTCCCTGGCGATTTTTTCAATAATATCCTTTATCTCTCCGGCGGTTTTCGCATTGGCTTCCGTATTGTCGGCTATCTTGGAAAGATACCCTTCGGCAACGCTCATCCGCTTAGCCACATCTTCCACAATACCGTCAATGCTGGCCACGTGCCCCTGCACGGAGGTAAAAAGACCTTCGAGCTTGGTCCCCTGATCCTGACTCATGGCGTTGAAGCTGCCGGCTTTGCCGCTTTGACCCTTTCCATTCTCTTTGTCCGGGTCATAGCCGGTGGCGGCGGCGAGGTCATCGCGGAGCTTGATCGCCTCGTCAACGTATTTCATATATTCGTCACTGAGAGCCTTTCGCTCTTCTTCCGTCAGGTCGTTGTCCTCCATAGCCTTGCCGAATTTCTTCCACCACTCTTCGAGCTTGTCGGAGTACATCTCGCCGATTTTGTTTGAAAGCATTGCCCGCATGAAGTATTCGCTGATGTTGTCGGCGAAATCCTCGGCTGTGGCATCCATATCCATCAACTGGTCTATGAAGCTGTCATACATGGAGTCAAAGGTGATTCCGGTCAGTCCTTCATATAATTGGGTCGTCAGCTCCTCAAGTTTTCCGGCCTGATCTATGTAATCGTTCAGCTTCTCTGTCAGACTGCCCCCATAGCCACCTTTGCCCGTGTCCTGAATCTGTTTCCACATATCCACATTGGCACGGAGCATTTTCATCTCTTCCGGGGAGAGGTTCCAAATATCGCCGTTCCAGTCACGGCCTATCTGCCTGCTCAGACGGGCTATCTGTTCCGGAGTGAATCCGCCCCAGTAGTAGTTCCAGCTATGGTGGGAACCGTGGTAGCCGGCCTGTGCCTGCGCGATGCCGAGATAGTTGGCGTTGGTCTCCTGCTGATATTTATACGCATCACGGTATGCCGACACGCTTTGTGTCCCTTTGCTTGCCTTGATCTCGTCCGTCAGGTCCTCGATGGCTGTCTGAAGCAGCTCGTTCCGTTCCGTCAGGCTGTCGATAGTTTCCTTGACTTCTTTGGCGTTGCTCGTGTCAAACCATGATGTGAAGCCCCCGAAAGTTATGGCATCGAAGATGCCGGCAATCCCGTCAATCAATGATTTCCCTATCTGCAGGAACATATTGCCGTTCAGAAGATTTTTAATTATTCCGGAGACAGCGTTGAGAACCGTGTCTATCAGACTTGATACAAGTGCGCCGATTCCGTCTTTGAGGATGTCAAGCAATGAAAGGACTGCCGATATTATCTCTCCGATAAGTCCGCTGTTGCCGAGCGCCTCGGCAACACTCTTGCCTATGGCGGAGTTGCCGAGAAGTTTTGACATCCCTTTGGCAAGGGCGCCTCCGACGGCATTGGTGACACCGCTGTTGTTGAACAGTTTGTCAAGGCCCATCAGACTTTCTCCCACTCCCTGCAGACTGCCGGATTTCAATCCGGTCAGGCTTGACACAAGGGTGTTGAACATATTGTTTACCTTTGCGGTGGATGTCTGGAGTTTGCCGGAGGCGTCCTGTACGTCCACTCCGAATGAGCGCACCCGGTCGGATGCTTCGGTCATATTGGCGGTGGCGGTGGCGACTTCCTCTTTTGCCAAACTTATGGCATCGGCATTCCCGCCGGCTTCCGCCTGTGCGAGTTTTTTCTTTGCATCCGTCAGGGCTGCCGTCGCCTGACGTTCCTTCTCCTGAGCGTCCATATAATTGCGCATGGCCGTCTGGTATGCGGTCAGGTCTTCGCCAAGCGTGTTGAAGATGCCGCTGTCCCATAAGGTGTTCGCCTCCTCAAGTTTGGCTATCAGCTCATAAAGGGTCTGCTGATCCTGAAGGCTTGAATTGCGAAATTCTTCCGTTTCAGAGATTTTCCAGAGCTTTGCGATGGTGGGATCAAGCTCATCCCGGAACATAGTGCCGAAACCTCCGAACACACTACCCCAGTCAACGGATTGCTTGATGGCCTCTATCTCAATGTTCTGAAGGGCTGCATCCCGCTCCCTTTCAAGCGACTTCTTTTCCCATTCATCAGTGGCCTCAGCTATCTTGCGGTCATATTCTTCGGATATGGCAAGTTTACGCTGCTGATATGTCCCGTATTCCTTCAGATATTCCTCCATGTGCTGCAGTTCGAGCTGATTTATCTCCTGCAAAGCTTTGTCCCGGTTCTTGACGGCAATACGGTTGGCCCGGTCTATTTCGGCCTGCTGATCCTCTGTAAGTCCGTCGTCATTCAGTCCGGTGGCCTTGACCTCCTTGTTAAGCTCGGCGAAAGATGTCCGCTGCTCTTCTATCTCCGCAAGGGCTTTCTCATAATCAAGAGCGGCCTGTCTGCGGCGACGTTCCGCTCCGTCGGCCATCTGCTCTATCTCTTCCTGCTCGTTCTGCCAACGTATTTCCCTGAGTTGTTTGGCGAGTTCAAGCTCGTTCTTTATCCTCTCCTCCTCCGGGTTCCCGGAAGATGTGTGTCCGGAAGATGTATGTCCGCCGCCGGGCTTCACAGGTGAACCCTGAACCGCAAACGACATATTCGCAGCTTCCCTCACAAGGCCGCTCATCTGGTTCTTGTAATTTTGGATCTTGGCATTGTTGTCGGCCAATGAAGCGTTTGCTTTGTCCAGATCCGAGGTGCCGGGTATCTCACGGCTTTCATACCTGTATTGCGGACCGCCGCCGGCTCCGCCTGTCGTCGGTGTATAGGTTCCGGTCCTTACCTGTCGATATTGCCTCTGCGTTGAATATTTCCGGGCATTACCTTTCTCATCGTAGCGTATGTTGTAATTGTCCTGTTCGGTCTGCGCTATCAGGTTCGCAAGAGCCCTTGTCCGGGCCTCTATGACCATCTGACGGCAGTATGCCTCGCTGTTTTGAATCAATGCGTTGTACCAGTCGGCCACGGAGGAAAAATACCCCATTGTCTCTCCGTATTTGTTGTTCAACTGGTCTACCAATGTCTTTTCCTGTTCTTTCGTCCCGTTGAAGTCGCGTGTTTTGGCAATATTAAGCTCCAACTCCGACCTTTCGTTCATCATCGCGGAATTTACCGACTCCTGCGCGTCTTTGAGCCGCTCCTCGGTCTTGGTCGCCCTCTGTTCCTCGTCAATCAATGACTCAAGGGCTTTCCGGCGTTCCTCGGATGCCTTCTTCGCCTCGTCACTTCCTTTGGCAAAGGCATAAAGCGCACCGACAACGGTGAGAACCGCCGCCGCAAGCAGCACATAAGGATTGGCTTTTGCCGTGGCGTTGAACGCCTTTTGTGCGATGGTGGCCAGTATCGTCGCGACTGTTCCTTTACCCACTGCCCATGTGCGGATTGTCTCGGCTGCCGCTGCCGCTTTCGTCTGTATGGCAACGACTCCCTGCATCAACGCCGACTGCTTCTGCAGATTGACCTGCATTGACGTCAGGGCGTTACTCGCCACAAGGACTGTCTGAAGTTTCGTCTGTACCTCAAGCAGGTTTTCCTCGCTCATCCCGAATGCCTGCGCTCCGGCGGTGGCAAGTCCGAAACCGTCGACCACAAGCTGCACGCCGCCGGCCAACTGGTCGAAGCCACGGGTGTCGGATGCGGCGTTTGAGATGGCCTGCGACGTGTCGCCTATGGCATCGTTGAGCACACCGGCCTTCTCGGTAAGCTCGTCGATATACCGGGCGAGTTCCTTGCCTTGCGCCGTCTGTTTTTCCTCTTCGCTGAGGGAACGGTAGGCAATCAGCAAGGTGGCTATCTCCTCACGGACGCTTTTCAACTGCTGCCGGAGTGACGCGCCGGCATTGTCGGCCTCCAGTTTCAGCACCCGCTGCTGTGATGTCAGTTCCTGAAGTCCGGCTTTCTCGCCGTCGAGCTCAGTCTTGACCGCAGCCATCTGTCGCTTTATTTCCGCATACGCCGCTCCGGGAGCCGCCGATTTCAGGGATTTCTCAAGCTCCCGGTATTGCTTCTCAAGGTTGCGGACCACTTCGCGCTGTACCTGCAACGCTCCTGCCACATCCTTGAGTTGTCGCTTGGTGTTGCTTGTAAAGGAGCTGACAGTCTGACCGGCCTTTTTGAGACCGGGTGTCAGGCCGTCCTGAAGGAATATTTCAAGCTCTACGGGCTTCATGTGTCACTGCTTTAAATTGCTTCTGAAGAATCCTTCTACCTCCCGTGCGTCATCCTCTGCGGTCGCCCCGGAGGTTTTGTTTGACTGTGATGCCTTGCGTCCACTCCTGTACCGGGGTGCGTCACTGAGCATCATTATCAGTGTCTGGTAATTCACCTTGTTGAGTATGTAGTCCACGCTCCAGCCTGTGGCATCGGCCACCTGCCATATAAATCCGAAGGGGCTATGGGAGGGTTCGTAGCCGCTCTTTAACTCCCCTTCGCTGCCCGGCTCAGTCTCGGCTTCATCGGATTCGTCCGTTCCGCTGATCTGATAATAGGTATTATTACTGTCCGCTAAACCATAACGCAGTGAGTCCAACTTTCTGAAAGACAGAAGTTGGGCTTACTTTTAGTCTTGGACAAGCCCCCTTTAGTCAAATTCAGGCTCTTGAGGAGGCGATTCGGATGCTTCGGCGAGCAT
>DBFWRP010000297.1:0-1125 GCA_048222005.1 Muribaculaceae bacterium
GAGGCGCGTCTTAGTGTACGAATCCTGCGTGCCTACCGTGAACGTGCCACCCCCCAGCGGAAAATCAAGATATAGCTTCCCGGCCCACAAGCTGCTCGACGGCCTCTGCGAAGAGTTGACGTCGGCCAGGTCCGAACGGTCATAGATCGTCGCACTGCGGCTGTCGCCGTCCGAACCTCTGAAATTGCCGTCGAAATGCAGGTGGAATGTGTCAGAGAACGTATCGTCATAATAGACCGACACAAGGTGGTTGCGAGAGTCGCTGATGCCTGTTATGGTCCTCGGAAGCGGTGATTCCATATCCAGCCATTCCGTGCCCTCATTAACGAGATGCCGATGAGAATACGAGAAACGGTAATACGCGCCCACCGAACGAGAATCACAGGCGAAATTGAATCCGAACTTGCCGAAAACGCCATTGGCGGGATAGACGTTGTGCATGGACGCACCCACCACAGTAGGCTTGCCGTCGTAGGTCAGCGTGTTTATCGTCAAGCCTTTTATAAGACTGTTGGAATGGTCGTAGCTTCCGCTGCCGAACAGCTCCCAGGCGCCGGAGTGGTAACTGAAATCCAGCAGTTCACTGGCCGACCGGCGGCGCCGTACCCGGACCTCGACCACGTCGCTCACGCTCAACCCCTGCGAGAAATTCCTTCGGGTGGTGATTCTGAGCACGGCCTTTGTGGTGCTCTCATACTGAGCCCCCGGAGCCATCACCAGCTCCACCTTACGGATGTCTGACGACTGCAACGAGCGGAGTTCGCTCACGTCGCGCATAGGCCGGCCATCTATATAGATTGCCGGAGTGCCCCTGCCGGACACCGTCACGTCATCGTCGTCCACACTGACCAACGGCAACTGACCAAGCACATCGAAAGCGTTGCCTGCCTTCTCGAGGTTCGAGCCTGCAATGGTCGAGACGAGAGTGCTACCCTTGAGCCTCGTGGCCGGTTGCCTGGCAGTGATCACCACCTCCTGCAACGCCCGCACGAGAGAATCCTGTGACTCGGCCTCCTGAGCCGACGCCATGAAGCCGAAGCTCACGGCTAATAACACGAATGTCATGTATCTACGCATCAGATTGTAATTTTCCGTCGATGCAAAATTACAATCTTAAACCGCCCC
>DBFWRP010000298.1:0-1828 GCA_048222005.1 Muribaculaceae bacterium
GCACGGACGAAGGACAATTCGGCGCGATTACGGTTACAATCTCCACGAGCAACTATCAGGACATCACTCTGACCGTCAACATCTTCGCAAAGAACAAGCTCACGCCCGTTATGGACGGCAAAATCACCGCAAGCAAGATTACCTATGGTCAGGCACTGAGCGACAGCAGCATCACTGGCAAGATGAAAGACCCCAACACCGGCGCAACCGTCAACGGCACGTTCACATGGACAGACGGCACAATCAAGCCTGATGCAAATGACCGCTATGAGGCCGAATGGACGTTTACTCCGGATTCCGAGGAATACGCAACCGTAACCGACACCGCAACTGTCGAGGTCGCTCCCAAGTCCATCGAGGGCGCAGTGATTACGCTGGAATCTGCCGACCTCGAATACAACGCGGCGGAGCAATCGCCGAAGATTACCGGTGTGGCACTGGAAAAATGGACTGAAAATATTACCTACCGTATTGTAAGCGGCAACACGGCCACCAATGTCAATGACAGCCTCACCCTGACGATCGAGGGTACCGGCAACTACACCGGCACGGCCACGGTCGAGTGGAGGATCACGCCAAAAACCGTGACGCCCACGATTGAAGTCGAGCCCTGCACCTACACCGGCGATGCGCTGGAACCGACCGTCACCGTCAAGGATGACATCGGCAACATCATCGACCAGAAGGAGTACGAGATTTTCTACAGCAACAATACCAATACCGGTATTGCGACTGTGACCATCAAGGACGTTGAAGGCGGCAACTATGTTCTCAGCGGGGCCAGCAAGACCTTCGAGATCACCAAGGCTGCCGCACCCGCGGCGGAGACCGGTTCGCTGACCATCACCAACGGCCTGCACAAGACCTATTCTCTTGATCTCTCAGCGCTGCTGCCGAAGCTGACTGCTCCCTGCGACTACGGCACGATCACTTATGACAGGAAGGTTGATACCAATCTGGGCGTTGGCTCCTTTATTACCCTTGTAGACGGCAAGACCGGCGAGCTGACACTGGACGCAAACAGAAGCGGCACGGGCGAAGGACAATTCGGCACGATCACTGTTACAATCTCCACGAGCAACTATCAGGATATCACCCTGACCATCAACGTCAGCGCGAAGAACAGGATCACTCCCACCAGCACACCGACGCTGAGCAAGAACGCCATCACCTACGGCGACGCCCTGAATACCATCGCTCTCTCCGGCAAGCTCCATGATAATGTCAACAACGTGGATGTCGATGGAACCTTTGAATGGGTGGACGGCACGCATATACCCGTGGTTGGGAACGGTACCTATGCAGCCGAGTGGATTTTCGAACCGACTGACACCGAGAAGTATTTAACGGTTTCGGGAAGATCGAATATCACTGTCGAAAAGGCTCAACCGTACGGCAAGCTCAGCATGGCGGGCTATACTTACGGTAAAACGCCCAGCACACCGACCTTGACAGACCGGACGGGCGATTTGAATGCTCAAGTGACCTACCGTTATTCCGCTGCGGGCAGCGGCCCCGTTCAGACGTGGGATATTCAGAATCCGCCCGCGCTGAACGCCGGTACCTACCGTATGTACGCCAGCATTGGTGATACGGATAACTACTACGGATTTGAAGCTGTGTATTGCGAATTTGTGGTAGCAAAGGCAACGCCGACCTACACCGTTCCCACCGGGCTGACGGCAAAATACGGTCAGACACTGGCGGATGTGACACTTCCGGACGGCTGGAGCTGGATGGATAGCAGCGAATCTGTGGGCGGCGCTTCGACTGCTGCAAAGAAGTTCATGGCGAAGTTCACTCCGACAGACACCGACAACTACAACAT
>DBFWRP010000299.1:0-5683 GCA_048222005.1 Muribaculaceae bacterium
CCCCGGCGGATGACCTTGAACAGAATCCGTCTTTCGCTGATTCCACTGGCGCGTTGTTTGGACAGCGAAAAAGGAAATGATACTCCGGCGATGAAGAGAAATAGCGGGAAGATCGTGTCGTGCTGGGTCAGCCCGTTCCACGATACATGACCCATCTGCCGGGCTATGGCGTCGGTCATGGGATTGGGCCAAAGGGCACATATTGCGGTAATAAGGCCTGCAAAACCCATGATGAAAAGCATGTCAAAACCCCGCAGGGTATCCAATGAAAGCAGTCTTTCGTTCGGTTCCATAAGTTCGGTTATTAAGAGACCGGGCGGAAGGGCTTCGGCCCGGCCCGCCCGCTCTCGTGACAAAAAATCAGTCAATGGAGACGACGCTGATTATCGGCGAGGTTCCCACGGCACCTGCCAGACGGTGGTTGCCTGTGTTGGGATTCTCACCGTTGCAGGCGATGTCGGCAGCGCAGCGCAACCGGCATTGCAACCGGTTGCCTGCAGTGATCTGAGCGCTCAGTGTGAAATCATTGTCGATCTGTGCGTTGTCCGAACCTACTCTCTTGTTGCCCGTGAGGTCTGTGACCAAATCGAGCGTATAGATTACTGATTCTCCGGCTACTTGGGCGGTGCGCTGTGCAGAAATGGGTTTCCAACTTTCGTTGTCAAGGTATTCAAGCGACCAGTAGCGGGCTGCTCCAGCCGCTGAACGGGTGATGAACTTGATGTGCATCACTGTACCGGCAGGCAGCGTCTCCTTGACCGGAATCTGGAAAAGCCAGTAATCGCCCGTCAGCGAACCTGAAAGAAAGGGGTGTCCGGTTTTGCCGACGGCTTTCTGGATGGTACGCGTATTCGCGGCATCTTGGACATAGCTGATCGTTCCTTCGCCGATTTCAGCCGGAAGGGCGTTGTCGAAGACGAAGGCATTGGTATATTTCCCTGTGGCATAGTAGTCGGCCGTAAAAAGCCATTCGACGGGGAAGCCTTTTACAATGTAGGCTCCCTGCTGGAACACGGCAATCGTGCGGGTTTCATCGCCACAGGTCAGCACAAGCGTTCCCTCGCGCTTTTTTCCGGTATTGGCCGAGCAGTTGATCTTGACTTCCCGCGATCTTTCGGCACCCTCCGGGATCAGCGTGCACCAATCCGGTTTCTCGGAAACCTTCCACACTCCGGGGGCTAAAACGATCAGGTTTTGCGTGCCGCCCTCCTTGGCAAACGACCATTCGTCGGTCGACAGGTCAAATGCGAGGGCCTCCTTGTTGTTGTCGTCGCATCCGGCGGCAAGCGCGGCGAGACAGTAAAGTATCGAAAAGTATTTTTTCATGAGATTTGATTTTTAGCGTGTAAAACGATCAATAGCCGGGATTCTGCACCAGATTCGGATTTTTATTGATTTCGCTCATCGGCACTGCCATCCAATAGCTCTTCGGGGACTCGAAGATACGGACACGTCCGCCCTGATTGGCTTCGATCACCTGGTAGAACTCCTCGGCGGTTTTTCCGTCGCGGTTCCACGAGCGAGGTTGTTTGTTCATCACTTCGGGAGCTTCCTTCCAGCGGCGCAGGTCGTGGAAACGGCGACCTTCGAACAGAAACTCGATTGAGCGCTCCTGATGGAGTACCTTACGCAGTTTTTGACCCGTGGGAATGCCTCCGGCAAGGGCCCACGAAGCTTGGAACGTAGGCAGGCCGCAACGCTTGCGCACCAGGTTGATATATTCGAGACTCTGTGTGCTCAGCGATCCGTTATATTCGAAATCGGCTTCTGCATAGCTCAAGTAGAGTTCGGGCAGACGCAGATAGGGGTAAGCGTAATAGTAGAAACTGAACGAATTGCTCGGAATGCTGTAGGTTGAAGCCTTGGGAATCCATTTCTGGCAAAGATAACCCGTACAACTCTGATATTCATCGGTCTCCTTGAGCGTTGATCCATGCAATTCACCGCCGCGCAGATAGAGCGTGATTTCTTTGCCGTCAATCTCATACGTGCCGCGGTCGTAACCCACTGAGGCATAGAACCGCGGTTCCTTGTAGAGATGCAGGTTGACCGTGCCGGCTTCGGCGTTGTAGGCATAGGGGTCAATATCTTTGGTTTCGGGGTCGTCCTCCCACGGAAGTCCGTTCTTCGTGTAGTACATTTCGACGGCCTCCATAGTCGGAACCGAGGTGGTCTTCCAGCCTAACGACATGTTGTTGGCGATCGGGCGGGGCCCCATCAACTGTTGCAGGGTCTGACAGCCACCACGGTCGCCTTTGGCTTCGATAAATTCGAGTCCGTTCCAATGCTCTTTGGTGAAGGCATCACGGTAGTTGCGGCGACCGCGCTTGTCATTGGGCAGACTCGAATCAGCCGAAGTGTAGAGCATGAAGTTTTGCCGGCCGAGTTCGGAGTTGAATTTCTCGGCTACAGAAATGGCTTCAGCCGCAGCCTCCATCGCCTTTTTCCATTTCTCGGGATCATAAGTCGTGTTCATCAGCGGCGTGCCGTCGTGATTGTCGAATCCGACATAGTCGGAGTTGCCGTTGACCAGCGGAGAGGCGGCATAGAGTAGCAGGCGGGCCTTGTAGCTCAGTGCCGACATCCTGGTCGGAAGTCCTAATTCGGTATCGATGACCGTTTCGGGCAGCAGTTCGGCTGCCTTGTCATAGCATTCGGCTATGTATTTCACACACTCGTCGTAGGGCGAGCGGGGGACAAAGATTTCCGAATCGGGGGCGTCGTTGGGAATGTATCTTTTGACCAGAATGATAGGACCATAATATTCCAGTAACAATTGGTGGTAGTACCCGATCAAATACCATGCTTCGCCGGCATAACGGGCGGCATTCTCCGGACTGATAGCCGGTACCTTGTAGACGTTGTCCAACAAGTAAAAGGCATAGCGGATGCCGCGGTAGATGTCATAGTTTGTACCGCCGCTCGTACTGTAAGGCGCCCATCTGCCGAAATAGGTGACATTAGCATTCTCCTCACCGTAGATGAGACTCTTGCTGGAAAACCAGTAGGTTGTACCCACACCGCCGGTTATCATGTCGTCGCCGGCGAACTGATCGGGCGACCAGTCATATCCAATCAGGTTGGGCATGTAAGTGCGCATGTAGTAGCGGTATTTCTCGGCCTGTTGCGTCGTTTTCCAAATGTCGTCCTGCGTGGCCTTGCCTTCGGGAACGACATCGAGGTATTCGCATGAGGTGAGCAGCAACAGGAATGAAAGCGTGATCAGTATGTTTTTCATGGTCGTGCGGTATTGTTTAGAAGTTGAATTGGAACCCGAGGTTGAACGTCCGTTGGAGCGGATAGCTCAATCCGTTGCCCGAACCTTTTTCGGGGTCCCAGTATTTGAATGGTGAGAAAGTCAGCAGATTGGTTCCTGAAACGTAGACACGCATCATTTTGTAGGAATAGCCGATTTCAGCGGTCTTCAGACGTAGCATCTTGCCGTTGCGCACGTAGAGCGTGTTGGCTTGGCCGTTGTGTTCGTTCCATTGCGAGGAGAGACGCGGATATTTGGCGTCGGGATCAGGGCTCGACTCGCTCCAATGTTCGTCAGCGATCCATTGCATCAGCCCGAATCCCGGCTTGGCCTTAGTCGAGAAAGGATGGGCATCATACATGATAATTGAAACTTTTCCCTGGCCTTGGAAGAACGCCGAACAGTCGAAACCCTTGTATTTGAGCGAGAATCCGAATCCGTATATGATCTCCGGGACTGTCGGGTTGCCATTCCAGCACTTGTCGTTGTCGTCGATGACCTCGTCATTGTTCAAGTCCTTGTATTTAATGTCGCCGGGCTGGAGTGGATAGCGGGTCGCGTAGACGCTCTTGGGTGACGAAGCGATATCTTCCTCATCCCGATAGAGTCCCTCGGCGATCAGACAGTTAATCGAGTTGATCGGGTGGCCTTTCTTGTATTGGTAGCCCCACTTGTATTGGGGTTCGTCCATCGAAACGATCTCGTTGTGGGCGTAGGTGAACGTACCGCGCAGCGAGAGGATCAGATCTTTGGAGAAAGCTTTGTTATAGTCGATCGAGATGTCTACGCCGCGGTTGTCCACCTTACCAATGTTGCCCCAAGGGGTGATGCCCGACATGCCGAACGACGAGGGTAGCGACGAACGCTGCATAAAGATGCCCGAACGTTTCTCCTTGAACCAGTCGAAGATGATGTTCAGGCTGTCGAACAGACCAATCTCCACGCCGATGTCAAGCTTGTGGCTCTCCTCCCAGGTAGCATCTTCATTGCCGTAGATCGAAAGGATGGGACCCCATTTTTGGTCGAAGTTAGTTCCGATCATTACGTCGTACATCTGATCCATAGCTACGGTGCTTAGGTAGGGAAAGCGGTCCTTGTAGTTCGATGAGATTACGTCGTTGCCAACCAGACCGTATGAAGCGCGCACCTTGAAGAGGTTGACCTTATCTTTGATCCCCTTCCAGAAAGGCTCGTTCGAGATCACCCATCCGCCGGCGATCGAGGGGAAGAATCCAAAGCGTTTGCCCGGAGCGAAATTCTCCGAACCGTTGTAACCGAAATTGGCTTCGATCAGGTAGCGCTTGTCGAATCCGTAGGTAACACGGCCCGCGAGGCCCTGTTGCCGGTAGGGCAACGAGGCATACTCCTCGGCATCGGAAATATTCATGTTGCGCTCTTTTTGATGGTAAACAAACGTTGCGCCCACGTCATGCTTCTTATTGAAAGTGCGTGCATAGTCGAGTTTGACCTGGAACGCCAGTTCCCGGTAGCCATCGCGACCGCGGCTGGTTCCCAGATAGGTTGTGCCGGTATTAGTCGAGGAGCTCGTGTAGCTGTAATTGCCGTCAGCGTCTACGTCGTAGCTAGAGAGTTGATACATGAACGGCGTGAACGAGCGGTTGACAGCCGAATAAACGCGGTTATAGAATGTGGCCATGCCGGTTAGGCTCAACCCTTTGGTGACGAAGTCGAGGTTCTGGCAGACGGTCAGTGCCGAGGTGAAATGGCCACGGAACTTATCGCTGTAACCGCGGCAGAGCTGGGCGTAGGGGTTGATGAAAGTGTTGCCATCCCAAGCGTTCGCGGTGCCGAAACGCACGAACGTGTCAGTCTCCTCGCCGGGTAGCGTGGCCGGAAATTCGCAGGGCAGGGCCGAAAGCGCATAGGTGAAAAGCGAACCAACGCTTTCGATGGGTGCATGATTGTAGTGCAGCTGGGTGTTCATCTTCAGCGATACGCGCGTGGTTTTGGTGGCGTCGGCCGAGACGTTGGCTTGGAAAAGGTATTTCTGCGAATTGATGTTTGTGTCGAACTTCGAGGTGGAGGGGGCGCGCATGATACCGTTCTCATTAAACGCCGAGGCATTGAGGAAATAGTCGATCTTCTTAGCCCCGCCCGTCATGTTGAAGTTGAAGTTCTGGTTGAAGGTGCAGTCCTTGAACAGCATGTCGTACCAGTCGACGTTGGGGTAGACGTAGGGGTCGAGTCCCAGTTTGGTTCCCATGATCTTCTCGTTGCTGTAATAGGGCTTTTCGCGGCGCGTGGTGCGGGCCTCGTTGAAGGTCTCCATGTAGGTGATGCCGTCGGCGACCTTCGGAACGCGGGTCGGGGCCGAGGCGCCGAACTCGGCGCGCAGGTTGATGGTCATCTTCTCCGAGTCGCGGCCGCTCTTGGTGGTGATGATCATCACGCCGTTGGCGCCGCGCG
>DBFWRP010000003.1:0-1079 GCA_048222005.1 Muribaculaceae bacterium
AGCGTGGAGAAGTGGCAGGAAATCATCAAACGCATTCAGGAGAAATCCATGGAGGTGATGGGTATTCCTTGTGTGTACGGTGTAGACCAGATACACGGAACTACCTATACGCTGGGTGGTACTTTCTTCCCGCAAGGCGTCAATATGGGAGCTACCTTCAACCGTGAACTGACACGTGAAGGTGCACGCATCTCCGCTTATGAAACAAAGGCGGGAAGCATTCCCTGGACGTATGCCCCGGTGACCGACCTCGGACGTGACCCGCGCTGGCCTCGTATGTGGGAAAATTATGGTGAAGACGCCTACGTCAATGCCGAAATGGGACGTGAAGCAGTTATCGGTTTCCAGGGCGAGAACCCCAACCTGATTGGCGAGAACAACGTTGCCGCTTGTATGAAGCACTATATGGGTTATGGTGTTCCCGTTTCCGGTAAGGACCGTACGCCGTCTTCCATCACCGAGCAGGATATGCGTGAGAAGCATTTCGCTCCTTATCTGGAAATGGTGAAAGCAGGTGCCCTCTCCGTGATGGTGAACTCCGCCATGAACAACGGTCTGCCTTTCCATGCCAACTATGAGCTGCTGACCAAGTGGCTGAAAGAAGACCTCAACTGGGACGGTATGATTGTGACTGACTGGGCGGACATCAACAACCTTTATAGCCGCGACCACATAGCCAAGGATAAGAAGGAAGCCATCAAGCTCGCCATCAATGCCGGCATCGACATGTCGATGGACCCGTACGACTGGAAGTTCTGCACACTCCTGAAGGAGCTGGTGGAAGAAGGCGAAGTCCCCATGAGCCGCATTGACGATGCGGTGCGCCGCGTATTGCGCCTGAAGTACCGCCTCAATCTGTTTGAGAAACCCTATTATGATTTGAAAGACTTCCCGCTGTTCGGCAGTGCGGAACATGCCGCCGCCGCACTCCAGGCTGCCGAAGAGTCTTTGGTACTCCTGAAGAACACAGACGGCATACTGCCGCTGGCAAAAGGCAAGAAACTGCTGGTTACCGGTCCGAATGCCAACTCCATGCGTTGCCTCAACGGCGGCTGGTCCTACTCTTGGCAGGGTGACAA
>DBFWRP010000030.1:0-3620 GCA_048222005.1 Muribaculaceae bacterium
ATGTCAAAGTGCTGTATTTCAGCTCTTTTAACAACAACTGACAAAACCCAACAAACAACTCTATTTTTATTCATTCTAACTATGACTAAAATTGGTATTAACGGTTTCGGCCGCATCGGCCGTTTCGTTTTCCGCGCATCAACCAAGCGCGACGACATCGAAGTAGTTGCAATCAACGACCTTCTCCCCGTCGACTACATGGCATACATGCTCAAGTACGACACAATGCACGGCAAATTCGACGGCACCGTTGAAGCCGACACCGAGAAGAACCTCCTCATCGTAAACGGCAAGCCCATCCGCGTAACAGCATGCAAGAACCCCGCTGAAATCGCATGGGGCGAAGTAGGCGCAGAATATGTAGTTGAATCTACCGGCCTCTTCCTCACAAAGGAAAAAGCACAGGCTCACATCGAAGCCGGCGCAAAATACGTGGTTATGTCGGCTCCCTCGAAGGACGACACCCCTATGTTCGTTTGCGGTGTTAACGAAAAGACCTACGTTAAGGGCACACAGTTCGTTTCGAACGCTTCCTGCACCACCAACTGTCTTGCTCCCATCACCAAAGTCCTGAACGACAAGTTCGGCGTTGTTGAAGGCCTCATGACAACCGTTCACTCTACAACAGCTACCCAGAAAACCGTTGACGGTCCTTCGATGAAAGACTGGCGCGGTGGCCGTGCTGCTTCGGGCAACATCATCCCCTCGAGCACAGGTGCTGCCAAGGCTGTAGGTAAAGTTATCCCCGAACTCAACGGCAAGCTCACCGGTATGTCGATGCGTGTCCCCACCCTCGACGTATCTGTTGTTGACCTCACCGTCAACCTGGCTAAGCCCGCCACTTACGAGGAAATCTGCGCTGCCATGAAGGAAGCTTCTGAAGGCGAACTCAAAGGCATCCTCGGCTACACCGAAGACGCTGTTGTTTCGAGCGACTTCCTCGGCTGCCCCCTCACCTCGATCTTCGACGCTAAGGCAGGTATCCAGCTCACCCCGACCTTCGTTAAGGTTGTTTCGTGGTACGACAATGAAATCGGCTACTCGAACAAAGTGCTCGATCTCATCGCTCACATGAAGCAGGTTAACGGCTAATCATACCGTCAAACCCGTTGCCGCACATCACCGTGCGGACAAAAATAAAGCGGTGCTCCGGATTCCCGGGGCACCGCTCTTTTTTGTAAAGAAATAAAGTAACAACCTGAAATTGCGATACTGAACATTCAGCACTGCCCCATCACGATGCGCACATCCAACTGTAGGGACATGCCTTTGGCATGTGAATCAGGTGTGCGTTAATATGCCGTAAATCAACCTTGTTTCACATGCCAAAGGCATGCCTACTACTTGATGGATTTAACTCTTGTTACAGCAGGAACAGATGTGCTGCAATTCCGGCATGACCTGTGTTGTAAACGTCAGAAGGGGTAGCCGATGGCGAGATGAAAGGCCAGAGATTTCTTGAACGACTCCATGTTGTAGTAGCCGCTCTTGCCGGTGTCGTAGGGCGCATGTATGCCGATACCGAGGTCGCCGCGCACCACCAGCATCCCGATGTCGAAACGGAGGCCCACTCCGGTGCCGAGAGCGAGGTCACGCAGGAACGATGACGCCCTGAGCTGCCCGCCCGGACGCAGGGGGTCGTCCCTGAGCAGCCACACATTGCCCGTGTCCATAAACACGGCACCATGCAACGGCCCGATAATGGGGAAACGGTATTCCACATTGGCTTCAAACTTGAACGTACCGGTCTGGTCGAAATAACTGTCGCGCACATCCTCCGGCGGCCGATAGCTGCCGGGACCGAGCGAACGCACCGTGAAAGCGCGGATGGAGTTGGCACCACCCACATAGAACTGCTCGGCATAGGGCACTTCCTTTCCGTTGCCATAGGCATGGGCCGCGCCGACGAGCACACGGCTCACAAGCCAGTTGTCGCCCCACAGGCGACGGTTATAGACCAGCTGCGTCTGCCCTTTCACAAACTGCGAGAACGGGGTGCCGAACAGCTCCTTTTCGCCATGCTTGCCGGCAAGCTCATATACGCTCCAGAACAGGTTGCCCGCCTCCTGCACCGTGAACTGCCAGTTGATGCCGTTGTCCGAATCAAACTGACGGTCGTAGGTGTAGGTGTAGGAAAGCTGGGGGATATACTGGCTCCGGAAGCTCAGCGCAATGGCCGGATTGGCGCCGGTGATCGAGTCGAACGCCTCGGTGGTGTGGAGCAGATTCGTGTACGTAAGCTTAAACGGGGTGAGCGTATGCGACGAATAGCGGCTCGACTGCCAGTCGTAGTTGAACGAGAAGTTGAACTGCGCCATCTTGAAATAGTGCGGGCGGTTGAGCATCTCGAAATTAAGTGTGAAACGCGTCCAGTTGAGATTGCGGTTGCGGCGCTTGATGAATCCCGGGGCGAGGAGACGCGGCACTGACAGCGATGTGGAGATGCCGTACTCATAGGAATTGAACACCGACGAACTGCCCTTTCCGGTCTGCCACTCATAGCTGCCGGTAAGCGTAACGTTGAACTGTTCGCCGCCGCCGAAGATGTTTCGGTTAGTAATCCCCACCTTCATGCCCGGGCCGATATAAGAGTTGCTTTTCGACGAGGCGTTCAGCTCTACGGTGGCCTCAAGCGGAGTGTCGAACGTGCAGTCGATGTCGACATTCAGCACTTGCCCGGAATCGGGCAGCACATTGATGTTGATCGAGTTGAATATACCGAGCCGGGCAAACCGCGTCTGAGTGCTGTTCATGCTCCGCACGGAGAACACCCTCCCTTTGCGCAGTGTGACGCATTCCGGAATAAGCTTCTGCCGCAGGCGCGACGGCATCATCTGTATCAGCGTGCCGCGCGGGGTCTGTATGGTGTCGGGGGTGCCTCCGCCCTTGTTGCGTAACACACGAACGGTCACATCACCAACCGTGTAACATTGCAGCAACGGCCTGGCAATGTTGGAGGCAAGCGCCAGACGCAGGTCGATTGAGAGCGGCTTGGCCACCGAGTCGGCCAGATACTCAATGAACTCCGGTTTGAAAAAATAGTAGCCCCGGTTGCGCAGCTGGTTGGCCAAGCGAGTGCGCACGGCCGAAAGAGAATCGGTGGAGTAACGCACCCCCGGGCGCAGATACTGGTCGCGCGATGCAATCGAGTTGATAATATGGTTCAGCCGGCACGTGTCGGGAAGCAACCCGATTGAATCGAGTGTGTATGCCGGGCCAGTCAGCACCTTGTAGGAAATTTTGGCTTTCTTCGGATTTTTCTGGTCAATCACCTCATAGTCCGCATGTCCGCGGAAATATCCGTTGTTGTCCAGAATCTCATCCATCATCTTGGCGCGCAGATTGGGGCGGACATCGCTCACCAGCACCGGCTGCGCCACCAGTTTTTCGTACAGCTTATGCTTAAGCCCCTTTGGAGGATTGTCCCAGTTGTTGTAAACCCACAACCCTACCGGGAAAGGCCAGCGGTAGTAAGGTGACTTGAATATGGCATTGTTTGGCGCAACGGCCACCGCCTCGTTAAGCTGCGAGGCAACGCCTTCGGGAACTTTCTCTTTGTCGTAGCCCTCGATCTCCACCTTTTTCAGACCCACATAAAGCTGCTCGCCATCGGGGATGCG
>DBFWRP010000300.1:0-10658 GCA_048222005.1 Muribaculaceae bacterium
GGCAATAGCCGGTGTGGACACGTTGGTTGTCAATGCTCTCCGAGAGGGGAAAGAGCATCCCTCTCATTTCACCCTGGAAGAGGCTCTGGATGTAGTCGGAATTGTTAAACCACGACAGGCGTTCCTCACGCATTTCAGCCATGAGATAGGCCTGACATCCGAATTGACGCGGCGCTTGCCGCCCAATGTCTATCCGGCTCACGACGGGTTGTCGGTCGAGATTCCCGATTGAGTCGGGCAATGATGAAATGTAACGAAAGAAAACTATAATCAAACTGATAACTATGGAATTTCTTACAAACGACAAACTTGTGATTGTAGGTGCCGCCGGCATGATCGGTTCAAACATGGCACAGACCGCCATCATGATGGGACTTACACCTAACATCTGTCTTTACGACCCCTATGCTCCTGCTCTTGAGGGTGTGGCCGAGGAATTGCTTCACTGCGGCTTCGAGGGTATGAACATCACATTCACATCGGATGTGAAGGAGGCGCTTACGGGGGCCAAATATATTGTGAATTCGGGTGGCGCCGCCCGTAAGGCTGGCATGACCCGTGAGGATCTGCTCAAAGGCAATGCTGCCATCGCCGAGCAGTTCGGCAAGGATGTGCGTGCATACTGTCCCGATGTGAAACATGTGACCGTGGTGTTCAATCCCGCCGACATTACTGGCCTGATCACCCTGCTGTACTCCGGTCTGAAACCCTCGCAGGTCACCACGTTGGCAGCTCTCGACAGCACACGTCTGCGCAGCGAGCTGTCAAAACAGCTTCATAAACCCGCCGACGAGATTGTCAACTGCCGTACATATGGCGGCCACGGCGAGCAGATGGCGGTATTCGCATCGACCACGGAAGTGGACGGCAAGCCCCTTACAGAAATCATCGGAACCGAGGAACTTCCCGAGGCTGAATGGGCCGACCTCAAGGTGCGCGTAATCCAGGGTGGAAAGCACATTATCGATCTCCGCGGACGTTCGTCGTTCCAGAGCCCGGCATATCTCTCCATCGAGATGATTGCAGCTGCAATGGGCGGCAAGCCTTTCCGCTGGCCTGCAGGCGTATATGTCAACAACGACCGCTTCAGCCATATCATGATGGCCATGGAGACCGTGATCACCAAGGATGGAGTTTCCGTAAAGCCCGTGAAAGGCACACCGGAAGAAGAGCGTGAGCTTGAACAGAGCTACAAGCACCTCTGCACCCTTCGTGACGAAGTGATTGCCATGGGCGTTATGCCGCCTATCGACAAGTGGTCCGAACTCAATCCCTATCTGGATCAGAAGACTTGCTGCTGCCACTGATGCACCTTGGCTCATGCCAGGCTCCATCTATGGTCCGCAGTGAATCCTGACGGTATTGTACACTGATACCGTCAATTACCTGAACTGACAGAATAACCACGAACGGCATGCCGGCTGGTTTCCACCGCCGCATGCCGTTCGTTTTTTCTTCCAGTCAGTTTTGTCAGAACCTTTACAGGGCGAAGCAGTGGCTGATGGCGGTGCGGATGCGGGCGGCTTCGGGGGTGTCGGTTTTCAGGATGGAGATGATGCACTGCACGTAGGCGTCCTTGCTGCCTGAGAGGCCGCACAGTTGGCTTACGTTGGAACGTGGCACCATGGCTTTCTGGTTGTAGACCCTCAGCACTTCGGCATAGTTCCCAAGGGCTGCTATGCGGGAAAATTCGCGGCAGAAGCTTTCATAGAGCCCGCGCGGGTTGATTTCGTGCACGAGGTTCTGCATGTGTTCCTCCAGTGCGTTTATGTTGGTGAAACGGCCGTCAACGCGATATTCCACCGTGCGTTTCACCTTGTGGCGTGTGTGTAGCAGGGCTTGCTGGCGGATGTCGTGCTTGAACTGCGATATGACCGAATCCCTAACTTTTGCGAAGGCTTTGTTGGGGTCGTTACCGTTGAATTTGGCCACCGACTTTATCACATCCTCAAGCATCAGGATGTTTTCTATTTCGGCCACTTCGGGTACGAACACGTTTTTGCCGCGGAGGTAGGCCACTTCCTGTGCGTCGCGCCGGTCGCGGTCAACAATGCCGCAGCTTTCCAGATGGTGGAAGGCCCGGAGGTCGTTGAACGCCCGTGTGGCTTCGATCACCTTGTTGCAGCTTCCGAGCGATTTCACGGTGTAGTCGCGGAAGATTAGCGGGTAGAGCTTGGCGTCGATTGAATGGGTGGCATCCCCTTCGATGAACATTACCGGCCGGCGTGAGCCTACCAGGGCGAGATAAATCTCCTCCGAAAGGTCGGAGTTGGCCGGAAGCAGGTCGTAGTCCCAGCTCTCGCTGTCTGGGTTGAACGACCTCACCCACACGATGGCATTCTCGGAGCGTGAGGCAGCGAAGTCAACGTCGTGTGTGATGTAGACAAAGCGGCAGTCGGGACGCATGGATTCAATGGTGTCCCACAATCGCCGCATAATGGAGTTGTGGAGAAACATGCCGGGTGAATCGACAAAGACATATCCTTGCATGGGGGCGAAAAGCACGGCCCCGAAATAATAGAGTACGGCTTTTTCGCCATGCGACAGGCGTCGTTGTGAATACGTCTTGCTGTCGCCTTTGCGGGAGAACAGCAGTGTGCCACCTTCGCGCATCACGTGATTGTCCGGAAACACTTCGTTCCAGTGCCTGATCACTGAGTCGAGTTTCGATTCGGGCATTACGGCGTTCTCGCCGCTTGCCAGAGCCACTTTGTAGCTCACCAGATTTGCCATCTCCTCGTTGAGGAGCAGAAGCATCAGACGTTCAAATGTGGTGCGTTCGTCGGCATGAAGGAATGTCGGGCTGGCTGCTGCTTCCCGATAAATGGCATCGATGGTGCCGTCCTGGTTCTCGCGGTCGTTGGGCTCACAGAGCGCCCCTATGGCCGACAGAATGAAGGCTTTCGGTTTCAGCTGTTGCGCAAGATGTTGTGCAAAACGGGTTTTGCCGCATCCGTTTGCGCCTATTATGGTGATCTGGCGGATGCTGTCCGGCAATTTTATGGGTTCGGTACCGGTTTTAGGAGGGAGGTGCATAATGGTTGGATGTGTGTGTTAGTCAATGAATCTGCGTGTGAGGCCGCCGTAGCATTCTATGCGGCGGTCGCGCAGGAACGGCCACCAGCGCCGCACGGCTTCCGAGCGCTGCATGTCCACTTCGGCAATGGCGGTCTGTTCCGCGTCGGCAGGGGCCTGATATAGAAATTCGCCCTGCGGACCGGCAACGAAGCTTGACCCCCAGAAGGTGATGCCGTTGGTCTGGCCGGACGGGTCGGGTTCGTGGCCTACGCGGTTTACGGCCACCACTGGCAGTCCGTTGGCCACGGCATGACCGCGCTGCACGGTGATCCAGGCCTCGCGTTGCCGTGCCTGTTCGTCGGGAGTGTCCGATGACTCAAAGCCGATGGCCGTGGGGTAGATGAGAATTTCGGCACCGCGCAACGCCATGAGGCGTGCGGCTTCGGGATACCATTGATCCCAGCATACAAGCACGCCCAGACGCCCTACCGAGGTGTCGATAGGCTCGAATCCAAGGTCGCCGGGTGTGAAATAGAACTTTTCGTAGTAAGCCGGGTCGTCCGGGATATGCATTTTGCGGTATTTTCCTGCGATTGTCCCGTCCTTTTCAAACACGACGGCTGTGTTGTGGTACAGACCCGGTGCGCGGCGTTCGAACAGAGAGGTGACAATCACAATCCCCAGTTCTTTGGCGAGTGCTGCATAAGCGTCGGTCACATCCGACGGGATGGGTGTTGCCAGCGAGCAGAGGTCCACATTTTCTGTCTGGCAGAAATAGAGTGAATCGTGGAGCTCCTGATTCACTACGAGCTGAGCCCCGTCGGCCGCGAGCGTGCGGATTTTTCGCATGAGGCGGTTGCGGTTGTCGGATATGTCGGGGGTGTTGTGTTGCTGGATGATACCTATTTTTAGCATACGGTAATGGCGGGAATGGTTGAGGGTTGTTCGATGTCAGATGGAGAGCAAGAAGTCCGGCATCTGCATGGTGGCGCAGTGGAGCGATCCGTGCTGCTGAATGAGCGCGCGGCAGTCAACTTTCACTATCCGCCGGTTATGGAAAGCCACACGCAGCATCTGTTCGGCGAGCGTGTCGTTGTCGGGTTGTGCGTAGGTGGGCATGAGCACGGTGGTGGGAGTGATGAGAAAGTTGGCGTAGGTGGCCGGCAGGCGGTTTCCCTCGTCATCGTAGATGGGGTCGGGAAGCGGAAGCGCGATGAGATTGTAGGGTTGTCCGTCGGGAGTGCGCAACTCCTTTAGTTCCTGTTCCATCTGTTCGAGTCCGGCGGTATGGGAGTCGGACTGACGGTAGGATTTGACATACACAATTGTGTTGCCCGGCGCGAAACGTGCCAGAGTGTCTATATGGCTGTCGGTGTCGTCGCCTTCAAGTGCTCCGTGGTTGAGCAGGAGCAGGCGGTCAAATCCGAGAGTTTCTTTGAAATATTTTTTCAGGCTTGCTTCGTCTACAAACCCGTTGCGGTTTATCGACATCAGGCATCGGGATGTTGACAGCATTGTGCCTGCACCGTCCGATTCCATTGAGCCTCCTTCGAATGCGAAATTCAGGCGTTGGCGGTAGCGTCGGGTCAGCAGCGAGGCGTGGAGCATGCGCAGGTTCACCATATTGTCGAGGTCGGAGGCGAATTTCAGTCCCCAGCCGTTAAACTGGAAGTCGACGGCTGTGAGCCCCTCGGGTGTTTCGAGTGTTATGGGGCCGTAATCGCGCGTCCAGGTGTCGTTTGTGGGGCAGGCGAACACGATAAGCCGTTCCTGCGGCAGGTGCGACAGGCTTTCCCGCACGTTGTCGGGTTCCGGGGTCACTACAAGCAGGCGCAGTCCGCTTTCGTTTACGATGGCTTCGGCCAGGTGGACATAGCATTCGGTGACCTGCGGTAGCATGCTGGCCCAGTCGGTGTCGGCATGTGGCCATGCTATCATTACAGTGCCGTATGGTTCCCATTCGGCTGGTACGCGGATTGTGCCGCCGTGCTGCGTGCTTGTTGTCTGTGGCATAGTTGATGTTTGTGGAAAACTGCTTTTGGGTGCCGGGTGCCGGACACGGTATTGGCTTGTTATTCGTCGAAATCGCTCAAGGAATCCCAGGCCTGGTCACGGTCGGAGAGGTACTCTTCGCAAAAATCAAGAAATCCACGCCGTTCGGAATTGCCTACTTCGTGGCACCAGTCGCGGTATTGTTTATGGAGTTCATCATCCTCGCCGATAAGCTTTTTGAATTCCGATTCGGCTACGTCGACACTGTCGGCCTGATGGAGAATATTGATGAAGAGTTCGGTTAAGTTGTCCATAGGTTGATTTCAAGGTATTTCCGGGAGAGAGTGACGGGAACGGTTCTAAGGAATATTGTTTTTTATTTTATGGCCGCGGCTAAAACACAGGGAATGTGGCCTGGTTGAATACGAAACGGCGGTCGAAGTATGCGTTGTCGCAGCAGAAGAGCATGATGCCTTGTGCCAGAGTGATCATTGACCACAAGCCGCATGTGACGAGCGTAAGCAGGATGCAGATCAGGCCTCCGCCTATTTTGCCGAGATAGAAATAATGCACTCCCAGACTGCCGAGGAATATGGCAAGAAGCGCCGTGATGCCTCGGCTTTTGCCGTACATGTCGCTCTGGAACGCATCGTTCTTGAGGTAATAGTAGTTATTGTCGAACTGGTACCCTCCCTGCTGGCCATAGGAATATGCCGCGTTGGGATCCTGATAGCCTTGGCCTTGGTTCTGGTATTGGTAGCCGTAGTTGGTGTCCTGTGAATAGCGCGGCGGTTCCTGCTGGCCGGCGGGTGTACCGAACTGGTGTCCGCAGGAGTTACAGAAATTAGCTTCGTCGGCATTGATTTTGCCGCAGATCTGACATTGTTTCATTTGCTGAGATCAGGTTTGATATTGACTTGGCAAAGTTACGTCTGTATACCACAAATTTAATTACATTCGGGCAATTTAGCAACTTTGCCGTATGTTTTTTTAACTTAGACGTTTCGGCGGGGCAAATGGTTGCAGGGTATGAGAAAAAGAGGGCGGTGTGCCGGAATTTCCGGCACACCGCCCGTGTGGTCTATGTCAGACTGTATCTGTGGCCTTATGGCCGGTGATTACATTGTCTCGATGCGTTTGAGGTTGGCCTCGTCGTTGAGGTTGTAGTAGATGCTGCGGAGCACCTGACGGGCGTCGCTCATGGTTTCGTCGAGCTGAAGAACTTTTTCAAGATAGGGAGCGGCCTCTTTGAAGAGGGGATCCACTTTCTCGGCGCGGAAAGCGTTGTACTGTTCCTGGTTCATGCCGGCACTTTCGTCCTGGTCGAGCTGAACGGCTTTCTGATAGAGCTTGTAACCGAGCTGGAAGAGGGCGGCGGTGTTGTTCTCGTCGAGCTGAACGGCTTTGCGGAATGTTTCGAGCGCTTCGGCGGTCTTGTTCTCGCTGTCGAGCAATACGCCTTTCACAAAGTAAAGCTGGGCGTTGTTGGGCGAAGCGGCGATGTATTTGTCGATCAGAGCATCGGCCTTGGCATATTCTTTCTTGTCGATGAGGTTGTTCACCATGTAGCCGATGTAGCGGCTGTCCTCATTGCCGTAGATGGCGTAGGCCTGTTCGGCGATAGTTGCCATCTCCTCTGGTTTCTGGAGCTGAGAAGCAGCCGAAATGGCATAGTCGAAGGCGTTCTTCTTGGTGTAGCCTTTGGCTATGGCGTCCTTGAAGTTTTGCAGGGCAGCCTCGTTGTTGCCGCTGAGCGAGTTGCCGATACCCATGTTGAACATGATTTCAGCTACGAGCGTGTCGGCTGGAGCCTTGATGCCGGCTTTGGCGAAAGTGGGGTCGTCGGGCAGGGTGATGAAATAGTTCCATGCTTTCACTGCATTGGGATAATCCTGAGCCTCCCACAGATAGATGGCGGCATTGTTGAAATCGTTGTAGCTTCCGGCAACGGTTTTCATGATGTCCTTGCTGTGCTTGGGCTTGATTTTGCCTTTCTCGTCGGGAACGGAGTCGAGCGGCAGGGCTTTCTTGAAGTATTCGATACCTTCGATTACCGCAAGGCCGAGCTGTTTTTTGTCAACGTCCTTACCCATCTGGGCGAACACGCTCTGGCGGTTGTAGTAGTCGTAGGCAGCTTTACCTGCAATGAAGTAGGGCTGTGGTTCGGATGCTGTCTCCGGATTGGTGAATGCCGGCGCGAGAGCTTTCATTTGAGCCGGATAGGAGGTGGGGTCTGACTTGAGGTTGCGTTCCACTTCCTTTACAAGCGACTTCTGGGCCGACGCTGTAACAGCGGTGAGAAGGCAGATGCCTAAGATAGAGATAGATTTCATAATTTATGGTTTAGTTTTACGGTTGTCGTAAGTTGGTGGTTTTATTCGTCGGCGGTATCGTCGGTTTCCTCCTCTTCGGTGGATTCCTCGGTGAGGTCTTCCTCCTCCGCGATGTCGTCGGTTTCCTCCTCGGGTGTCACGGGCAGTTCTTCAGGATTCTCGATAGCCTCTACCGCTTCCTCTTCGGGGTCGGTGTCGACACAGCATACAGAAGCGATTTCGTCGCCACGTTTGTCGAGGTTGATGATGCGTACACCCTGGGTGGCGCGTCCGGTGACGCGGATATCGGCCACACGCACACGCAGTGTGATGCCGGAACGGTTGATGATAACGAGGTCGTTTTCGTCGTCGACGCTCAGGAGCGCTACCACGTGGCCTGTCTTGTCTGTGACATTCATCGATTTCACACCCTTGCCGCCACGGTTGGTGATGCGGTAGCCGTCAAGCAGCGAGCGCTTGCCGAAGCCATTCTCCGAGATTACCATCACGTTCTTGTTGTCGTCGGGGTGCATGCATATCATGCCGATTATTTCATCGTTGGGGTCGTTGTCGAGGCGCATGCCACGCACACCGGTGGAGACGCGGCCCATCTGGCGTACGGTCGATTCGTTGAAGCGGATGGCGCGGCCGTTGCGGTTGGCCATCAGGATTTCCGAATTGCCGTCGGTGAGCTGCACGCCGATCACCTGGTCGCCCTCACGTATGAGAATGGCTTTCTTGCCCTTTATGTTCACGCGGGCGTATTCGGCCAGCGAAGTTTTCTTGATTACGCCCTGACGGGTGGCGAACACAAGGTTGTGTGTGGATGTGAATTCGGCATCCTCCAGATTCTTGCAGCGGATGAATGCGTTGACCGAATCGCCCGGCTCGATGTTGAGCAGGTTCTGGATTGCGCGGCCTTTTGAGCTTTTGGTGCCTTCGGGAAGTTCGTACACCTTCATCTTGTAGACCATTCCGCGCTGGGTGAAGAACAGGATGTTGGAGTGCATCGACGCCGGGTAGATGTACTCGATGAAGTCCTCCTCGCGGGTGTTGCTTCCGCGCGAGCCTACGCCACCGCGGTTCTGGGCGCGGAACTCCGAAAGGGGAGTGCGCTTGATGTAGCCCATGTGGCTGATGGTGATGATCATCTCGTCGTCGGCATAGAAGTCTTCGGCGTTGAAGTCGCCTGCGGTGTAGTCTATGTCGGTGCGGCGTGTGTTGCCGTATGCATCGCGTATTTCAATCAGTTCCGATTTGATGAGCTCGCGGCACACATGCTCGTCGTTGAGGATTTCCTCGAGGTGGGCAATGAGTTTCATCACTTCCTCGTAGTTGGCGTGGAGTTTGCTCTGTTCGAGGCCGGTGAGCTGATAAAGGCGCATGTTCACAATGGCCTGGGCCTGCATCTCAGAGAGCGAGAAGCGCTCCATGAGGGTGGCGCGTGCCTCCTCGGAGTTGGCGGCGTGGCGGATTATGGCGATCACCTCGTCGATGTGGTCGGATGCAATGATGAGACCTTCGAGGATGTGGGCGCGTTCCTGAGCCTTGGCGAGTTCGAAACGTGTGCGGCGAACCACCACTTCATGGCGGTGGTCGACGAACGCCTGGACAATCTCCTTGAGGTTAAGCAGCTTGGGACGTCCGTTCACGAGCGCCACGTTGTTCACGCTGAAGGCGCTCTGCATGGGTGTCATCTTGTAGAGCTTGTTGAGCACCACATTGGCGTTGGCGTCGGCACGCAGCTTGATCACGATACGCATCCCCTTGTAGTCGCTCTCGTCGTTGAGGTCGGCTATCCCCTCGAGTTTCTTTTCGTTCACGAGGTCGGCGATGTAGCGGATAAGTTCGGCCTTGTTCACGCCATAAGGGATTTCGTTCACCACAATCACTTCGTGGTCCTTTTCCTGCTCGATGGTGGCTTTGGCGCGGATAACGATGCGGCCACGGCCTGTCTCATAGGCTTCCTTCACGCCGTTGTATCCGTAGATCGTGCCTCCGGTGGGGAAGTCGGGGGCGGGGATGTGCTGCATCAGCTCGGCCACGCTCATGTCGGGATTGTCGATCAGCGCCACGCAGGCGTTGATTGATTCGGCCAGGTTGTGGGTCGGCATGTTGGTGGCCATACCTACGGCGATACCGCTTGAGCCGTTGACAAGCAGGTTGGGGATTCGGGTGGGGAGCACCACCGGCTCCTTGGCCGAGTTATCGTAGTTGGGTTGGAAGTCTACGGTGTCCGAATCTATGTCGCGTAGCATCTCTTCGCCGATTCTCTGGAGGCGAACCTCGGTGTAACGCATGGCGGCAGGGCCGTCACCGTCGATCGATCCGAAGTTGCCGTGTCCGTCCACCAGGCATTCACGCATCGCCCAAGGCTGTGCCATGCGGACTATAGTGCCGTAAATCGACGAGTCGCCGTGCGGGTGATACTTACCCATCACCTCGCCCACGGCCTTCGCGGCTTTCTTGTGGGGTTTGTCGGAGTTGTTGCCCATCTCGTTCATTCCGAACAGCACACGGCGGTGAACAGGTTTCAGGCCGTCGCGGACATCGGGGAGGGCGCGCGACACTATCACCGACATTGAATAGTCGATGTAGGCCGACTTCATCTCATTCTCGATATTGATCTTTATAATGCGATCTTCTTCCAGCATGTGAGTTTTAGTTGATTAATTATTTTGCATCGCTCCATGAGCGTGCTGCTACTATCAGCCGCCGCACAGGGGGTGATTGTTTTAACATACAAATTTACGAAAAATCCCCGTATTTTGCCGTTTTTTTTGCCTCTATCATTGTTTTAAAGTTTTTTAAGGATGCTGCTCGTCCGGGATGATACGTTTGGCATGAGTTTTGCGTTAATTAATAGCGGGACTATATGCATGCCTGTCGCGTATCGCTTTTCCGGGCCGGTCGTTCCGGCAGTTTGAGCCATCCGGGCGATAATGTTGTTATTATGGATAAAAGGTGTTAAATTTGTTTATCGCATTTTACGGCCTCTGTATGGCCGATGCCTTTTTATCGGCGCGGCGGCAGCTGGCTCTTGGTAAAAAAGAATTAAGGATTAAGAATGGAAATCAATTTCTCGAACGAAGTAAAAGCTGTGCTTGAGAACAGCCGCAGAGAGGCTGTGAGGCACAACAACAGCATAATCACACCCGAACACATGCTGTTGGCCCTGCTGGCCGACACAGGTTCGCGCGTGTTTTCCCTGCTCGAGCGTGTGTCGAGCGGCACCTCCGTGTATCAGTTGCGTCAGCAGCTCGACGATTCGCTTTACGATGCCACCGCTCCGCTTGGAGGCGAGATTGTGGCCAGCGACCTGAGCAACCGACTTGT
>DBFWRP010000301.1:0-1173 GCA_048222005.1 Muribaculaceae bacterium
CATTTAGATTTAAGAGTTGTTGTAAGCAGCAAATATATTATAAATAATTTATGCTGACAACTCAGAAAAGGCAAATGCGTTCACAATTCGTAAAAACTGCTATCACAAATCGTAAAATTACGCTCTGAAAAAATGTGAATAAGATTGGCTGTCACCCGTTTATTGGGTTACTTTGCTATGTGGCGGTAGATGGCCTCGGAGATGCGGGCTATCACTGCTTCGGCGTCCTCCTGCGGGCCGGCATAGTCCTTGACAAACACGGCTACCGAATAGTTGCGCCCGTCGGGGAGGCTCACGCGGCCACCATCGTTTACGGCAACCACCTCGCCGCGTTCGTTCACATAACCAGAGCCGGTGCGGTGGGCGAATTTCACGCCCTCTTTGTCGGGCAGTCCTCCCTGAATGCGTGCTGTGCCGGTGTTGCAGCGGCTCATGGCATCCTTTATGAAATCCTGCATCGGGGTGGGGGCGATGCTGTCGGTGAACAGGCGGTCGACGAGTTCAGCATAAGCGAGCGGCGACGTGCGGTTGGCGTAGGCGAGGTCATGCTCGCGTTGCATCTGTGCCTCGGTGTAGGAGATGTTGAATGATCCGTCGGAGGTGATGCTGCGGATGATGCTGTCGGTCTGCGGTGCGGTGGCAACCAGAGAGAAAAGCAGATTGCTTGCATTGTTGTCGCTGTGTACCAGCAGGTAATCCATAAGTTCGCGGGCCGAGATGCGCACGGTGTCGGCGGTGTAGTCCTTCAGCATGGGGCTCCAGGTGTCGGTGTGGAGTTCGGTGCGCGGGATGTTTAGCACCGTGTCGATGGTCTGCCCGCGTTCGCCCAAAGTTCGGCACACGGCTATGGCTTCGTGCAGTTTGAACATGCTCATCATAGGATAGTCGGCCGAGTTGTTGACCGTTACGGTGTCGGTGCCATCGAGAATCACGGCGACTCCCACCTGAGCCGGCACTCCGGCAAGCAGCGAGTCAATCTCATTGGTGAGCGCTTCGTGGTCAAGGCCGGAATGGTCGGAGACTGCCGACCTACGGCATGATGTGGTGGCCAAAAACAGACCCGCAGCAACGGCGCCTGCCGCAATTTGGCGTAAAATGTGCATATAGTCTTGTGTGAATGAGGTTTGCAATTGGTCAGGCGGGGCGGTAGGTGAGGAGGATGCGGTGGGTGGG
>DBFWRP010000302.1:0-2464 GCA_048222005.1 Muribaculaceae bacterium
ACTACATATCGTCCGCAGAAAAAGCGTTGCTCAAACGTCTGGCAGACGAGGAGATGGAGAGTCTTGCTCCTGAACTGCGAAAGGGGTGGCATCCGTATTTCTGCCTCATAGGAGTTGACAACGGCTCGATTTACCGCATTGATAAAAGTTCGGTTGAATTGTCGTCCGATTCAATTATGGAGGCAAGTCAGTCAACGGAAGCCGAAAATGCCGAAATGGATGCCGACTGCAAGTTCAGGTTGCTCATCTATCCTAAAAACAGCGACCTCCACACTGCACCGGCCGACTCTTTGTGCGGCACAATGAATGTGGAGGGCTCTGCCGGTTCACGCCGGCTATATTTCAGGAATCACAGAGGGCATCGTGCAGAGTTCGCAATGGATGTTTCTGACGATTCTGCCCCTGTTATCGTGATTGTGAATAACAGCGATTCTGTTGAACACCCAGTGGAACGGATTTACTGGCGTGATTACCTTGCCATTCCGCGCTGACCGTCGGGGAAAGCCTATTCATTGGCATCCGGCGAACTGAGATCAACCGCGTAATAAACCTTTCGGCCAGTGGGATAGATTCCCGCGATAAACATCACCGGATCTGATGAGCTTGATGCCATGATGGCTTTATAGATTTTTTCTACATCAGCCTCCGACTGCACGCGAGCATTGTTTATTTCCAGGATTATGAATCCCTCTTTTATGCCGGCTTTGTGGAATTTGCCGTCGGCCGAAAGCCCCTTGACCTGAACGCCACCGGCAATGCGCAGTTCGCGGCGCTGTTCTGCCGTAAGTTCCTTCAGTGCGCATCCGAGAACCGAGAAATCGTTGGCTTTGGTCATGGCTGTATCGCCGTGACTGTTGCGCAGTGTGACGTCACATGTCTGGGTTTTGTTGTCGCGTACAAGCTTCACCTTTATCTTGTCGCCGGGACGGTATTTGCTTATCTCACCGAGCAACTGAGCTGTGTTGTGGGTTGCGGCGTCATTTACGGCAATGATTATGTCACCTTCCTTGATGCCTGCCTCCAGAGCGGCGCTTCTGTCAAGCACTTCACCCACCAGAATGCCGTCATTGACAACAGTGATGTTTTTCTCTTTAGCAATCTGCGGCGTCAGTTCAGTGAACATCACACCTAGAACCGCGCGCTGCACTGTGCCGAACTGGCGTATGTCGGAAACCACCTTGGTGACAATTGAGGTCGGGATGGCAAAAGAGTAGCCGACATAGCTTCCGGTCTGCGAATAAATGGCTGTGTTGATACCCACCAGCTCGCCTTTTGCATTTACGAGTGCGCCACCTGAATTGCCAGGATTCACCGCAGCGTCAGTCTGTATGTAACTCTCGATTCCCATAGAGCCGCCGCGCGCCACCTGCGCCACACTGCGCGCCTTGGCACTGACAATGCCTGTGGTGACCGTTGATGTAAAGCCGAACGGATTGCCTACGGCAAGCACCCATTCGCCCACACGGAGTGCGTCGCTGTCGCCCACCGGAATCACCGGCAGATTCTCTGCCTCGATTTTTATCAGGGCCACATCGGTGGCAGGATCCGTACCGACAACTGTTGCGTTGTAGATTGAGTTGTCATTGAGTGTTACCTCAAGCCTGTCGGCGCCGTCAATCACATGATTGTTGGTGACGATATATCCGTCGGGACTAAGGATGACACCCGAACCAAGTCCGCGCGCCTGCTCCTGAGGACGCTCCTGCTGACGCGGACGCTCCTGCGGGCGCGGAATGCCGAAAAACTCATAGAAAGGATCGGGCAGATACCCTTGCGAACCTCTCGACATGTGCTGGGAAGCATAATTCTTGATGCTGACAACGCCGTTGATGGTGCTTTCGGCGGCATGAGTGAAATCGGAGGGGGGAGTGGCGGGGCCACTGGCCACAGTGTAAAAATTGCCGTTACCGGCCTCATTTGTGACAGCATGGCTGCCTGTAACGATGTCATTATGCTTTTCCACAACGTTCAAGGCAACTGCGGTAGCGGCCGAACTGAGCACAGCAACACCGCATGCTAAAAATGCAATTTTCGAATACAGTTTCATAATCGAAGTTGAAGTGATGGATTGTGTAAACAATAGGTATATATGGTTTTCAATGTCTGTTTGACGGTAAAATAACGGAAAAGTTTAGACAAGTAAGACACCCCGGAATAAAGCTTAATAATAATTGGCAAAAGTGGATTGGAATTAAGTGAAATTCACATTAACACTGTTAACAGGCTTAACAGATGCCGACAGCACAGCTTCCGGCTATGCATCGCAGACTTTAAATTGTGTGAAAATGCACCACGAGACTCAAAAAAGACATCCTGAAAACGAACCTGAACACCCGCTGAGGCGTTTTAACGATAGATTTGACCAAGCGCAAAGCACAATTCATATTGGCTATAACCGCAAATGTCGCTTTGCCGCCTTTATGGCATTAATGACAACGCATAATAATTTACACTAAGCATTAAT
>DBFWRP010000303.1:0-1003 GCA_048222005.1 Muribaculaceae bacterium
CAATATCGAGGATGTCCGAACGCTGAAACTTTACAACTACGCGGATGATCCGGCCAATCCGGCCATGTCCACCTGCACACCGACTATTTATAATGGCCGTGCCTATATCGGCATCTCCGGAACGGCACAGTTTGGCGCGTACAGTGGCCATAATCTAACGGTCATTGACATTCCCAACTGGGAGATTGCCTATACAGTACGAACCCACGGCTATCCCCAGACCAGTGGTGTCCTGACCACGGCCTACGAGGAGGAAACTGGCTGCGTCTATGTGTACTTCTTCGATAACTTCACTCCCGGCAAGCTCCGTGTGCTGGAGGATCGACCCGGACAGACGGAGGTTTCCCTGAAGACTATGGAGACCTACACTGCCAGCGGCAAGTCAGAGACCTACACGACACCCTACAACATCTTTACCCCCAGCGGCGCACAGGCGCAGTATGCCATTTGCAGCCCCATCATGGACGAGTATGGCACGATCTACTTCAAGAATGACTCTGCCTACCTGATGGCTGTTGGCAGCACCATAGAGCGCATTGAGGTCACGAAGCTGCCGGACAAGACGACATACAAGGTGAAGGACACCTTTGACCCCACTGGAATGCAGGTGACGGCCTACTATGCCAACGGCAAGACCAGGGATATAACAGACTATGTGACCTGGTCGGAGACGCCGCTGACGGCCAACGATACGGACTTCCAGATCACGTTCCCTTACGCCATGTATCAGAACCGGGAGAACAGCGACACATTGGAAATGGAATATGGCGTTCACTGCGACAAGCCCATGACCACGCTGACGCTGACCATTGAGGATACGACGGAGGTCAAATACGGTGATGTAAATGGGGACGGTAAGGTTGCCTCCACTGATGCTGCTATTGTCTACCGTTATGCAAACGGAAAATACCAACTGTCTGCGAACCAACTCCTGGCGGCTGACGTAAACGGTGACGGTGTGGTTAATTCGACAGATGCCGCACTGATTTACCGCATGGCGAAC
>DBFWRP010000304.1:0-1054 GCA_048222005.1 Muribaculaceae bacterium
GCGGTGAGACGCAGGGAAAGAGGAATGAAAACGGCTGGGGCGACTTGTTCGGCACTGTCGGGCTGGACGGTCTGGACGACATCGGCCAAAACTTGGGCTATGTCATTTCCATGCTGCCCGACATCCTTTTCGGGCTGTTGACCGGCAAGTCGAAATCACTGCTTCCGCAAAACAACCTGTTGCCCATCGCTTCCATATTGACCGGTATGTATGTACGGAACCCGATGCTGAAGATGGTACTGATAGGCATGGGTGGCGTGAACCTGTTGAACAAAGCCGGGCATGAAGCCCTTGGACGGCAAGGGAACAAAGTTGTGCAACCCTACAAGGTATATGCCGATGAGCCACTCAATCCACGCATCGCCAACCCGGTGCTGCAAGGGAACAGCCTGATTGCGGTGATTGACAAAGTGCCGTGCAGCATCCAACTGACCGACAATGTGGTGGATGCCCACCGTAGCGGCGCATTGCCCCTGAACACACTCGCCAACGCCGTGCTTGCCAAGCACGATGAAATGCAGCAAATGGCACAACAGAACTACCGGGCCGCCGAAGCGGAACGGGACGAGGGCCGGGAACGCACAATCCTACTCAAATAATCAAACAACCCTATAAACACAACAGCAATGAAAGAAAAAAGTCCACGTGATCAATCGGCCGCCCACCAACAGACAGCACTCCTGGTAAACGCCCTGAACGGTGCGGTTGCCGGTAGCGGCTACTGGCTGAATGCGGCGGGACGGAATTTACCGAAATTCTATCCGAAGGGTGTAGCTGTCAGTCCGTTCAACTCCCTCGTATTGGGCATGCACACCGACCAAAGCGGCTACAAGACCGGGCTATATACGATGTTCTCCGACGCAAAGCAGCGTGGAGAGGCAATATTGCAACAGGAACACGGCGTGCCGTTCAACTGGTACAAGTGGGACAAGTACGTGAACCGCCATAACTCGGAAGATATGCTGTCCCGTGAGGCATACAAAGCCTTGCCCGAAGCACAGCAGAAGCTCTACAAAGGAGTGCGCCAACGGGAAATCATGGTCTTGTTCAACAT
>DBFWRP010000305.1:0-1160 GCA_048222005.1 Muribaculaceae bacterium
GGCCTACACACTGGCGATTGTCGACGAAGGGTTGCTTGACCTAACCCGCTTTCGCACACCCGATCCCTGGCAGGCGTTTAACGCCCGCGAGGCATTGGGGGTTAATACCTGGGATTTGTACAACTACGTGGTCGGCGCGTATGGTGGCCGCATCGAGCAACTGTTCAGCATTGGCGGCGACGATGCCTTGAACAAAGGTCCGAAGGCGATAGTGAACCGCTTTAAGCCGGTCGTGCAGTTTGCCGGTCCGTTTCTGCTGAAAAAGGGAGAAAAACGGCAGCATATCTATAAGATGCCGAACTACAACGGCCGTGTCCGCGTCATGGTCGTCGCCGGAAACGGGGAGGCTTACGGCAACACGGAGAAGAGCGTGCTCGTGCGCAAGCCTGTTATGCTGCTCGGTACACTCCCGCGCGTTATCGGCATAGGAGAGGAAATGGTGGTTCCTGCTACCGTCTTTGCCACCGAAAAAGGAGTTGGAGACGTGCAGGTCACGATCGCCTGCTCCGGCAATATGGAGGTAGTCGGCGAGAAGAGCCATATGCTGCACTTTGAAACGGTCAGTGACAAACTGGCGCAGTTCCGCATTCGTGTGAAAGATACCCCCGGAGCCGGACACGTGAAGATCACGGCTACCGGCGGTGGTGAAAAGTCTGTATATGAAACCGATATCGAAATCCGTTCCGTACGCCGTCCGCAAATCAAGGTGACGCCTGTGACGCTCGAAGCCGGAAAGAGCTGGAAAGGGACGGTCGGCCTTCCCGGCGTGGAGGGTACGAACTCCCTTGTGCTCGAAATGTCGGATGTCCAACCTGTCAACCTCTCCACGCGGTTGTCCTCCCTGTTGGGCTACCCGCATGGATGTGTTGAACAGATCACTTCGAAGGCATTCCCGCAACTGTACTTGAGCGGGTTCGCCTCGTTGACCCGCGAACAGGAGCAATCGACTGAAGCGACAGTGAAAGAAGTGATCCGTCGCCTGCGTTCCTACCAGACGGTAGACGGTTCCTTCTCCTACTGGCCTGGTGGAACGGCTCCCAATGCTTGGGGGACTGTTTATGCCATCCACTTTCTGCTCGAAGCGGAGAAGAAAGGTTACCTTGTACCCGAAGGCATGAAGCGGAATGCGTTGAATGACTTGAGCCGTATTGCCCGTAACT
>DBFWRP010000306.1:0-16245 GCA_048222005.1 Muribaculaceae bacterium
CTCTATCAGTGCGGATGAAGCCGCGAATCCCGGACAGGTAGACGAGGCTATCGTGAACGGCGGCTGGAAGAACATCGGCCGTGGCATGTGGTATGAGGACCTGCTCTGCTATTATGAAGATTTCATGGATGCCGCCGGTCAGAACTGGCGTGTGGATGTGGAGGAGAGCGAGACGACTCCGGGCTTCTACCGCATATTGCCGTACTATGAAGGCACAATCATTGCGCAGCTCAATGAAGATCCCGACTGGAATTATTTCTACATCGATGCCCGTGATCCGGAGAAAGTGATTGCCAAGGATTTTGCCCCGTACGACTATTTCGCCATGGCGCACACGGTGGTTGAGAACGGATGGACAGAGGAGGCATCCAAAGGTTACGGAAAACTCGAGGATAAAATCATCACTTTCCCGCCAAAGGCCTTCTCCATGTATATCGATATGTTCGGCGAATGGGCCGTGACTTCGGAAAAGGGACTGAAAATTGCATTGCCCGGTGCCGACATTGTAGACTATACAATAGGCTATTCGCTGGATTTCTGTCAGCCATCGTCGACAGTTGAGTTCAATCTGGAGTACGGTACAAGTGCAAGCAGAGCGCTGTCTGCATGTTACGAGGGTTATTTCGCCGCTACTGATGAAAATGTTGCTATCGTGGCACAGAATGCTGACCAGGTGGAGAGCGGTAAACAGACTTTGGCCAACCAGGCTGACGGTTTCCATACGTTGTTTGTAATCCTTCTCGATGCCGAAGGAAAAGTGGCTGCAAGCAAGGTCTCCTATTTCTTTGTCTACAATGATGACAAATCGGACTGGGAAGAGCTTGGCGAGATTGACTACAGTGACGACATTTATGGCTCGCTTTACGCCAACCGTCTGCCCTTCACTCGTTCTCACAAGGTGACGATTGAGCAGCATAAGACCACTCCTGGGCTTTATCGTCTTGTGAATCCCTACAACAAGAGCTGGGAATATTACACGCGTCTGAGCCTCTACCTCGACATGCACGACCATGACCATTACATCGTCATTGATGCCACTGATCCCGACAAAGTGGTGCTGAAAAGCTCAAATCTCGGTGTGAATGCAGCGTTCATGGGTTATGGCATAATCGAGTCTGTACCGTCGTTCAACGAATCTCAGGGGATGCCTGCCGGCAATCTCTACGGTACGCTCAAAAACAACGAGATTTCATTCCCCGAAAATGGCATCGTGCTCTACGAGCATGCTGATCCGGCTATGGCTGTGCGTCAGGTGAACTCGAACGGACGATTCAAATTCACTCTTCCCTCTTCGTCGGGTATAAATTCCGTTGGCCATGATGGAGCAGACGACGCTGAAGTGCCTGTTTATTACGATGTGACCGGTCGAGTTGTTGCTCACCCCGAGACTGGCCAGCTTTACATCAAACGTTGCGGTGCCAATGCCGAGAAAGTGATTTTCTGAAGCAGAACGACTCCTTTTCACGGAGAACTGATCATAGCTAAAAAACTGCGGAGTGTCAAGATCATGAATTTTTGACACTCCGCAGCTGTTTGTAAATATTTGAATTCTGCAATGGATTCGCCATGGGAATGGGTAAGGAATCGCCCAAACGTAGCCCGATGACGTTAAAGGCACTCCGATGGCGTTAAGGGTATTCCGATGGGGTGTAAGGCCGGCCAATCCGTTTTTTGTCAGGATTTGCGGAGGGCGGGATTCATGTCCTCAGGTGCTGTCTCCTCAGGATGTGTGTACCAGCGGGAGTAGAAAAGATAGTTGTGGGCTATCTTTTCGTTCAGTTCCTTTGATTTTTCCGGTTCCATCATCTTGATGAATTTGGCCGGGCAGCCGCCCCACAGTTCGTGCGGTCCGATTTTGGTGCGGGAGAGCACAACGGAGCCTGCCGCCACAAGTGCTCCTTCGCCCACTTCGGCATCGTCCATGACGATCGACCCCATGCCGATTAGTGCGTAGTCATGGATTTTGGCGCCATGGATGGTCACGTTGTGGCCGATGGAGACGTCGTTGCCAATCTCGATGGTGGATTTACGGTAGAGAGTGTGGAGCACCGAGCCGTCCTGGATGTTAACGCGGTTGCCGATGCGGATGGAGTTCACGTCGCCGCGTAGCACGGTGTTGAACCACACGCTGCATTCGTCGCCCATGGTGACATCGCCCACGATGGTGGCGTTTTCGGCCAGAAAGCAGTCGCGGCCTATCACGGGGTCGTAGCCCCTTACCGGAATGATGAGTGCCATATGTCGGGTTTTACGGATGTGTTGGTTATTATTCGCCCAGGGGCATTGTCTTGGTCTTGAGCCATTCGGCCTGTTCGGGGGTGAGGTAGGGGAGAAGGCGCTGGCGCACCTGGACATGGTAGCCGTTCACCCAGTCAATTTCCTGCGGTGTCATTATGTTGAGGTCGAACAGCGAGCGGTCGAAGGGGAAGAGCGTTTCGGTCTCGAAGCGGAAGAAGCGTCCGAATTCGGTGGTGAAAGCCTCGGTGCACAGCACGAGGTTCTCGCAGCGGATGCCATGACGGTCGGTGCGGTATAGCCCGGGCTCGTTGGATGTGAGCATGCCGGGCATAAGGGTGGCGGGCACATCGTTGAGGCGGATGCTTTGTGGGCCTTCGTGCACATTGAGGAAGAAGCCTACACCATGGCCTGTGCCGTGGAGATAGCTGAGGCCTTCGTGCCAGAGGAACTGGCGGGCGAGTGCGTCGAGCTGGCCGCCGCGTGTGCCTTCGGGGAAGATTGCTGTTGCCAGGGCAATGTGTCCCTTCATCACCAATGTGAAGTCGTGTTTCTCCTCGTCGGTGGGCGTTCCCATGGCGATGGTACGGGTGATGTCGGTGGTTCCGGAGAAATATTGTGCGCCGGAGTCGATCAGCAGCAGTCCGTGCGGTTCCACTGTGCTGTTGGAGGATTCGTTGGCTGTGTAGTGCACGATTGCGCCGTGGGGGCCGTAGCCGGCTATGGTCTCGAAGCTTTCGTCGAAATAGCCCGGCTGCTGCGAACGGTAATGTGTGAGGATGTCGGCCACGTCCATTTCGGTGAGCTTTTCGTGCTGTGCCATGCGGCGCTCTATCTCCATGAAGGCGCCAACGAGAGCGGCGCCGTCAAGTTCCATTGTCGTGCGGATATGGCTTATCTGGGTGGGATTTTTCACGGCCTTGAGCAAAGCCACGGGCGAAGCTCCCGTGACAGCACGGAGACCGAGTGTGTCGGTTGTGCGCACCGAGGTGCGGGTGGCGTCGACCAGCACACGTGCCGATGCGGGGAGTGCTGCCAGGAATCCATACACGGAATCGTAGGGCGCTGTGGCCACCTTCGCTTCGGCGAGGTAGGCAGCAGCTGCTGCATCAACTTTGCTTTCTTTTATAAATAATGTGTTGCCGGCGGGGGAGAGGTAGAGGAACGAAGTGGCAACGGGGTTGCAGTTTACGTCGCGTGAGCGCACATTGAGAGTCCATGCAATCTCGTCGAGGGCTGAAATGAACACAGAGTCGGCGCCCTGTTCGGCTGCGTCGGCGAGGATTTTGGCAATTTTTTCGGAAGCTGTCTCACCGGCGAATTTCACGTCGTGGATGAGCAGCGGTGCATCCGGTAGCTCCGGGCGGTCGGACCAGATGCTGTCGGTGACGTCGAAAGAGGTGTTGAGCTTCATTCCCTTTTTCTCGAGCACGGTGCGCAGGGTGGCTGTCTCGGCTGGGTTGAACAGTGCGCCGTCGATGCCTGTGGTGTCGCCTGCGGCGAGGGTGTGGGTGAGGTAGTGCTGTATCGACGGGGTGTCGGGCAGGCCGTCTTTCATCAGTTTTATGTCTGTGCCTTCGAGCTGTTGTGCCGCCTGGAGAAAATAGCGGGAATCGGTCCAGAGAAGGGCGTCGTTCAGTGTGACTACCAGTGTGCCTGCCGATCCGGTGAATCCGCTGAGCCAGCGGCGCACCTGCCAGTGGTCGGCTATATATTCACTTTGATGAGGGTCGGTTTGAGGGATTAGCGCTGCTGCAATGCCGTTTTTTTTCATTTCGGCGCGTAGCTGGCTGAGTCGGTTGGCAATCTGTTGTTTCATGTCTGTATGTGTAGTTGTAAGTTTTCAGGTATGTAGAGAGAGGCATACGTGCGTGGCAGGTGTGCTCTGCGCGCGCCGTATGGTGTCGCGTGTCGCGGACGAGATGCAAATTTAACAAAAAAAGCGGTTTTGTTGTTGTCGGGGGTTGAAAATTTGCTTTGGCGAATTTGTATGGGCTGCATGGTGTTTGGCACAAGGGCGCAAGTGATATTTTTTTTGAGGATGGCGGATGTTGCGTTTTGGCTTGATTATTAGGACTTGTGGTGCGCCGCAGGGTTCTTGAAAGAAAAATGTTGCGATTTTTAGGGAAAAATTTTTGTGGAAATGTTTGCGCGAATGAAAAATGTTACTTAACTTTGCATCCGCAAATGAGACGGTAACGCACGGCGTCCGAATCAAATAGAACTTTGAAACAAGCCTCTTTAGCTCAGTTGGCCAGAGCACGTGATTTGTAATCTCGGGGTCGTTGGTTCGAATCCGACAAGAGGCTCTCCGGTTTTTCTTCTTCGCTGAAGATGCTGAATGAATGAAAACAAATTTGGGCGTGTTCCAGAGTGGCCAAATGGGGCAGACTGTAAATCTGCTGGCTTTCGCCTTCGGTGGTTCGAATCCATCCGCGCCCACAAACAAATCTTCTTCCCATCCGTTGTCGGCGGGAAGTTTTCCGGCAGGCTTGGTTGAGTCTGATTCCGGTGACCGATGCGGAAGTAGCTCAGTTGATAGAGCATCAGCCTTCCAAGCTGAGGGTCGCGAGTTTGAGCCTCGTCTTCCGCTCTTGATAAACCTTGAAATTTTGCCAATGTAGCTCAGTGGTAGAGCACTTCCTTGGTAAGGAAGAGGTCACGGGTTCAAATCCCGTCATCGGCTCTTTTATCGCTCCAACCTCTACACAACCCCGACAGTGCGTTGTCATTGCCGTGGTGTGTTGTTGAAAGTCCATCGGGAGTCGTCGCGGGGATTAATGCTCCGCTTTTAATGCGCTTGGCGGTGGCTGTCTGACAAAGATAACAACTCGAGGTGCGGAAAAGTTAAGATATTTATCATTTTATCAAAATAGCAAAGTTATGGCTAAAGAGAAATTCGAAAGAACCAAACCGCATGTAAACATCGGTACTATCGGTCACGTTGACCATGGTAAGACCACCCTTACCGCCGCTATCACAACTGTGCTTGCAAAAAACGGCCTTTCTGAAGTTAAGTCGTTCGACCAGATCGACAACGCTCCTGAGGAAAAAGAGCGCGGTATCACAATTAATACTTCTCACGTAGAGTACGAGACCGCCAACCGTCACTACGCTCACGTTGACTGCCCGGGCCACGCTGACTACGTTAAGAACATGGTTACCGGTGCTGCTCAGATGGACGGTGCTATCATCGTGGTTGCTGCCACCGATGGTCCCATGCCCCAGACCCGCGAGCACATTCTTCTTGCCCGTCAGGTGAACGTTCCCCGTCTGGTGGTGTTCCTGAATAAGTGCGATATGGTTGACGACGAGGAAATGCTCGAACTCGTTGAAATGGAAATGCGCGAACTCCTCTCGGCCTACGAATATGACGGCGACGAGACTCCTATCATCCGCGGTTCCGCACTTGGCGCCCTCAACGGCGAACCCCAGTGGGAAGCTAAGGTTATGGAGCTTATGGAAGCAGTTGACAACTGGATTCCCCTGCCTCCCCGTGATGTTGACAAACCCTTCCTGATGCCCGTTGAGGACGTGTTCTCGATCACAGGTCGTGGTACTGTTGCTACCGGCCGTATCGAAACCGGTGTTGTCAAAGTCGGCGACGAAGTTCAGATCATGGGTCTCGGTGCAAACCTCAAATCCACTGTAACAGGTGTTGAAATGTTCCGCAAGCTCCTCGATCAGGGTGAAGCCGGTGACAACGTAGGTCTGCTCCTCCGTGGTATCGACAAGAAGGAAATCAAACGTGGTATGGTAATCTGCCATCCGGGTGTTGTTAAACCCCACTCGAAATTCAAGGCTTCGGTTTATATCCTGAAGAAAGAAGAAGGTGGCCGTCACACTCCGTTCCACAACCACTATCGTCCCCAGTTCTACATCCGTACCCTCGACGTTACAGGTGAGATCTCTCTGCCCGAAGGCGTTGAAATGGTAATGCCCGGCGACCACGTTGAGATCATCGTTGACCTCATCACTCCGGTAGCTTGCGACCAGGGTCTGCGTTTCGCCATCCGTGAAGGCGGCCGCACTGTAGGTTCGGGTCAGATCACCGAAATCCTCGACTAATATTCCCGATTCGGCTGCTCAGGCAGCGGATGACGAAATATAAATCAAAAAGCTCCGGCTCCTTGCCGGAAGGCATAAGGTCCGGAGCTTACACACGGGTTTAGCTCAGTTGGTAGAGCACTGGTCTCCAAAACCAGGTGTCGGGAGTTCGAGTCTCTCAACCCGTGCTTATCATACAGAAATGAAGAAATTGAAATTACTTACGAATATAGAGGAGTCTTATGACGAGTTACGCTATAAGACTTCTTGGCCTACTAAGACGCAGTTGATCAAGAGCGCCTGCATCGTGATGTTAGCTTCCGTGATTATCGCCCTGATAATCTTCATCATGGATCAGGTGGTCGACAACATCATGCACCTGATTTACAGCCTCGGCAAGTAATCTTTAAAGTGGAACATATCAATGGCTGAAACTAAAAGAGCTTGGTACGTACTCCGTGCCATATCGGGAAAGGAAGCTAAGGTGAAGGAGTTGCTTGATGGAGCCATCAAGAACACCGACCTTGGCAACCATGTTTTCCAGGTGTTGATTCCCACCGAGAAGGTTCTCACAATCAAAAACGGGAAAAAGGTTGTTAAAGAACGCAACCTTTATTCCGGTTATGTTTTTGTCGAAGCGGAGCTTATAGGTGAGGTTGTCCATGAGCTGGTTAACACAACCAACGTTATCGATTTTCTCAAGGGCCGCGGCAAGGATGCAAAACCCGAACCGCTGCGCGAGAGCGAAGTGATGCGTATGCTCGGAACGGCCGATGACATCAATGAGAATCTGGAAGAGGCCGGAAACGATTACATGGTTGGTGAAATTGTGAAAGTCACCGCCGGAGCGTTTGTCGGGTTCAACGGAAAAATCACTGAAGTCTATCCTGAAAAGAAAAAGCTCAAAGTCACGGTTAAGATCTTCGGCCGCGAAACTCCTCTGGAGTTGGAAAATTCGCAGGTTGAACGCGAATGATTAAGCCCCCTTGGAAAGCCGGGTGGCGAGCCGGGCACCGGTGTCGCACGAGGCATGCCGGAGGGTTTTAGTTTGAGTGTTTGTTTCCCCAGGCGAGCAGTGGCGAGAGTGCCGGCATCTGCCGGTCAGCGCGTCAGGCAACCCGAAGAGGGATAGGCCGCGAAGGTCGGATGATTTTAAGTCCAAACGTTTTGGACAGCGTTCGCAAGTAAATGGCGCGCATGCCGACGAGGATGCCGGTGGTTACGCATCGTCGCCTCAATGAAGCATGGCGCAATTCGTAAACTAAATAAATGATTATTAACAATGGCAAAAGAAGTTGCTGGACAAATCAAATTGCAGATTAAAGGCGGCGCGGCCAACCCCTCGCCTCCAGTAGGTCCCGCTCTGGGCTCCAAGGGTATCAATATCATGGAGTTCTGCAAGCAGTTCAACGCCCGCACCCAGGACAAGGCCGGTAAGGTTCTTCCTGTTATCATCACTTACTACTCGGACAAGAGCTTCGATTTCATCGTAAAGACTCCTCCGGTGGCAATCCAGCTGATGGAAGCAGCCAAGATCAAGAAGGGTTCTGCTCAGCCTAACCGTCAGAAGGTAGCTGAGATTTCTTGGGATCAGGTAAAGACTATTGCTACAGACAAGATGCCCGACCTCAACTGCTTCACCGTTGAATCGGCCATGCGTATGGTTGCCGGCACTGCCCGCAGTATGGGTATCACCGTAAAAGGGGCATTCCCTGAAAACGTTTAAAAACTTCAATTGAAATGGGTAAACTTACAAAGAATCAGAAGTTAGCTTTAGAGAAGATTGAAGCCGGGAAAGCCTACTCGCTCGCCGAGGCAGCAGAGAAAGTAAAGGAAACAAACTACGCTAAGTTCGACGCTTCGTTCGATATCGACGTTCGTCTGGGCGTAGACCCCCGTAAGGCCAACCAGATGGTGCGTGGCGTTGTCACACTCCCTCACGGAACAGGCAAACAGGTTCGTGTCCTGGTTCTCTGCAACCCCGATGCTGAAACTGCCGCTAAGGCTGCCGGTGCCGACTATGTCGGACTGGACGAATATATCGACAAAATCAAAGGCGGATGGACAGACGTTGACGTCATCATCACCCAGCCTGCCATCATGGGTAAAATCGGTGCCCTCGGCCGTGTTCTCGGTCCCCGTGGTCTGATGCCTAACCCCAAGAGCGGCACTGTGACCATGGACGTGGCTAAGGCCGTGGAAGAGGTCAAGAAGGGTAAGATCGACTTCAAGGTTGACAAGAACGGTATCGTTCACACTTCGCTCGGTAAGGTGAGCTTCACCCCCGAGCAGATGCGCGACAATGCCCGTGAGTTCATCAACACGCTCATCAAACTCAAACCCGCAACCGCCAAAGGTACATACATCAAGAGCATCTACCTTTCGAGCACTATGGGTCCCGGCATCAAGGTCGACACAAAGACCATTGACGATTAATCACTTTAACAACTGACTACAATGAAAAAGGAAGATAAAGGCTTAATCATTAATAAAATTGCCGAAACCCTTAAAGAATACAGCGGGTTCTATCTGGTTGAGACTGCCGGACTGAACGCCGAGAAGACATCGGCACTGCGCCGCGCATGCGCCAAGAGCGACATCAAGCTGATGGTTGTGAAGAACACCCTTCTCCACAAGGCTCTCGAGGCAACAGAAGGCGACTTCCAGGAACTCTATCCTGTTCTTAAAGGCAGCACTTCGGTAATGTTCACCAACGTGGGCAACGCTCCTGCAAAGCTGCTTAAGGATTTCGTAAAGAAGGACGATGTTCTTCCCTGTCTGAAGGCCGCTTATGTTGAGGAGACAGTTTATGTCGGAGCTGACCAGCTCGACGCACTGGCAAGCATCAAGAGCAAGAACGAGCTTATCGCCGACGTTGTGGCTCTGCTCCAGTCGCCCGCCAAGAATGTGGTTTCCGCACTTACCTCCGGAGGCACAAAGCTTCACGGCATCCTCGAAACCCTCTCCAAAAAAGAAAACTAACAACAAATTATCAACTGACACAAATAAAAAAATCATACTACAATGGCAGATTTGAAAGCTTTCGCAGAACAACTCGTTAACCTCTCGGTAAAAGAAGTAAACGAACTCGCTCAGATCCTCAAAGAAGAATATGGCATCGAACCCGCTGCTGCTGCAGTTGCAGTTGCTGCCGGCCCCGCTGCTGGTGCTCCCGCCGCTGAAGAGAAGACCTCGTTCGACGTGGTTCTGAAATCGGCCGGTGCTGCTAAACTCCAGGTTGTTAAGCTCGTTAAGGAACTTACCGGTCTTGGCCTGAAGGAAGCTAAGGAAATGGTTGACGGTGCTCCCAGCGTACTCAAGGAAGGTCTTGACAAAGCCGCTGCTGAGGATCTCAAGAAGAACCTCGAAGAGGCTGGTGCTGAAGTTGAGCTCAAATAATATCGCTCACCAAGGCGCGCTGCCTGTGAAATAGGCCCGCGAGGGATGCCGTTTTGCGGCTTACCCATTGAAAAGGGCCTACGATCCGGGCAGACCGTAAGGAAAATGGTTAAGTATCGGTGATAAGCCGATGCTTAACCTTTTTGCGTAACAATACGGTGCGGTTTAACAAAGTTTGTGGCACTTTATTTATGTTTAATAAAGTTTAACAACGCTAAACCCGCATATTCATCCTCGCCGTAAGCTCAGTTTGGCTTCGGTCCGCTTGCAAACAGTTGATTATGTTTGCATTCCTCTCACTCCACATTACTTACAACTTTCCCTCCTGATATTTCAGTGTTAATAACACAAAATCATATAGATGTCAACAAAAGCAGATAAACCCCGCGTAAATTTTGCGACGGTAAAGAACCCGCTTCCTTACCCCGATTTCCTCGAGGTGCAGCTCAAGTCGTTCAAGGACTTCCTGCAGCTTGACACCCCGCCGGAACAGAGAAACAACGAGGGTCTCTACAAAGTGTTCGCAGAGAATTTCCCTATTGCCGACACGCGCAACAACTTCGTTCTCGAATTCCTGGACTATTACATCGATCCGCCCCGCTACTCCATCGAGGAGTGTCTGGAGCGCGGACAGACCTACAGTGTGCCCCTCAAGGCAAAGCTGAAGTTGTATTGCACCGATCCTGACCATGAGGATTTCGCAACCGTCGTGCAGGACGTTTATCTGGGCCCGATTCCCTATATGACCGAGAAGGGTACGTTCGTCATCAACGGTGCCGAGCGTGTAGTTGTGTCGCAGCTGCACCGTTCGCCCGGTGTGTTCTTCGGACAGAGCACCCACGCCAACGGAACCAAGCTCTATTCGGCACGTATCATCCCCTTCCGTGGTTCATGGATCGAGTTCGCCACCGACATCAACAACGTGATGTACGCCTACATCGACCGCAAGAAGAAATTGCCCGTGACCACGCTGCTCCGTGCCATCGGCCTGGAGAGCGACAAGGACATCATCGAGATTTTCGACCTTGCCGAGGAGATGAAGGTGAACAAGGCAAACCTCAAGAAGGCTCTCGGCCGCAAGCTTGCCGCCCGCGTGCTCCGTACCTGGGTGGAGGACTTCGTCGATGAGGATACCGGTGAGGTTGTGTCGATCGACCGCAACGAAGTGGTTATCGACCGCGAAACCGTGCTGGAAGAGGAACACATTCAGGACATTCTTGATTCGGGTGTGAGCACCATCCTGCTCCATAAGGAGGATGCCAACACCTCGGATTACTCCATAATTTTCGAAACCCTCCAGAAGGATACCACCAACTCGGAAAAGGAGGCTATCCAGTACATCTACCGACAGCTGCGCAACGCCGAGCCGCCGGACGATGCAAGCGCACGCGAGGTTATCACCAACCTCTTCTTCTCCGAGAAGCGCTATGACCTTGGCGAAGTGGGCCGCTACCGCATCAACAAGAAGCTCGGCCTGACCACTTCGATGGATGTCAAGGTGCTCACCAAGGAGGACATGATCGAGATTATCAAATATCTCATCGAACTTATCAACTCCAAGACCGACGTTGACGATATCGACCACCTGAGCAACCGCCGTGTGCGCACAGTGGGCGAGCAGCTCTACAACCAGTTCGGCGTTGGTCTGGCCCGTATGTCGAGAACCATCCGCGAGCGCATGAATGTGCGCGACAACGAGGTGTTCACACCAATCGACCTCATCAACGCCAAGACCATATCGTCGGTTATCAACACATTCTTCGGTACTAACGCGCTGAGCCAGTTCATGGACCAGACAAACCCGCTGGCCGAAATCACCCACAAGCGCCGTCTGTCGGCCCTCGGCCCCGGCGGTCTGAGCCGCGAGCGTGCGGGCTTCGAGGTGCGAGACGTGCACTACACCCATTACGGCCGTCTCTGCCCGATCGAGACCCCTGAAGGCCCGAACATCGGTCTGATCTCGTCGCTTTGCGTTTATGCGAAGATCAATGACCTCGGATTCATCGAGACACCCTACCGCACCGTTACCGACGGCCGCGTGGACCTCGACAACGACCATGTAACCTACCTCACCGCCGAAGTTGAGGAGGGTAAGGTGATTGCCCAGGGTAATGCCCCGCTCGACGACAACGGCAATTTCGTCAACCAGCGTGTGAAAGCGCGTCTGGATGCCGACTTCCCCATTGTGGCACCGGATGAGGTGCAGCTCATGGACGTGGCTCCGCAGCAGATTGCCTCTATCGCGGCGTCGCTGATTCCCTTCCTGGAGCACGACGACGCCAACCGCGCACTCATGGGTTCGAACATGATGCGCCAGGCAGTGCCCCTGATGCGTTCGGAGGCTCCTATCGTGGGTACCGGTATCGAAGGCCAGCTCGTGCGCGACTCGCGCACTCAGGTTATGGCCGAAGGCGACGGTGTAATCGAGTTCGTCGATGCAACCACCATCCGCATCCGCTACGACCGTACCGAAGAGCAGGAATTCGTATCGTTCGAAGAGCCTGTTAAGGAATACCGCATACCCAAATGGCGCAAGACCAACCAGAGCACAACCATCGACCTGCGTCCTATCTGCAGCAAGGGTCAGCGTGTGAAGGCCGGCGATATCCTTACCGAAGGTTATGCCACCGAGAACGGTGAGCTTGCCCTCGGCCGCAACCTCAAGGTGGCGTTCATGCCCTGGAAAGGTTACAACTATGAGGACGCCATCGTGCTTAACGAGCGCATGGTGAAGGAGGATATCCTCACCTCGGTGCACGTCGACGAATACAGCCTCGAGGTGCGCGAGACCAAGCGCGGCATGGAGGAACTCACCAGCGATATCCCCAACGTGTCGGAAGATGCAACCAAGGACCTCGACGAGCGCGGCATCATCCGCATCGGCGCACATGTGGTTCCTGGCGATATCATGATCGGTAAGATCACTCCCAAGGGCGAATCGGACCCCACTCCTGAAGAGAAACTGCTCCGCGCCATCTTCGGCGACAAGGCAGGCGATGTGAAGGATGCCTCGCTGAAGGCTTCCCCCTCGCTCAAGGGTGTGGTTATCGGCAGCAACCTCTTCGCACGTGCCACCAAGAGCGGACGTGCCAACAAGGCCGCACAGGCCCTCCTCCCGAAAATCGACGAGGAATACGAAGAGAAGCTTCACAAACTCAAGGAACTCCTCATCAGCAAGCTCATGACCCTTACCGCCGGCAAGGTGTCGCAGGGCGTGAAGGACTTCCTCGGAACAGATATTATCCCCAAGGGCGGCAAGTTCAGCGCCGGAGCGCTCATGGATGTCGATTTCGACACCGTGAACCTCAGCAAATGGACCAACGACGCCCATACAAACGAACTCATCCGCGACCTCATCGTCAACTATCTGCGCAAGAGCAAGGAGATTGACGCCGAAATGCGCCGCAAGAAGTTCGACATATCCATCGGCGACGACCTCCCCTCGGGCATCATGCAGATCGCCAAGGTCTACATCGCCAAGAAGCGTAAGATCGGTGTGGGCGACAAGATGGCCGGCCGTCACGGTAACAAGGGTATCGTGTCGCGCGTGGTACGTCAGGAGGACATGCCTTTCCTCGCCGACGGTACGCCGGTGGACATCTGTCTGAACCCGCTGGGTGTGCCTTCGCGTATGAACCTCGGTCAGATTTTCGAGACCGTGCTCGGATGGGCCGGCCGCGAACTCGGCGAGAAGTTCTCGACCCCGATTTTCGACGGTGCCACACTCGACGACCTCAACACCTGGACCGACAAGGCCGGTGTGCCCCGCTACGGCAAGACATACCTCTACGACGGCGGAACCGGCGAACGCTTCGACCAGCCTGCCACCGTGGGTGTGATCTACATGCTTAAGCTCGGCCATATGGTAGAGGACAAGATGCACGCACGTTCCATCGGTCCGTACTCGCTCATCACCCAGCAGCCGCTCGGTGGTAAGGCACAGTTCGGTGGTCAGCGTTTCGGAGAGATGGAGGTCTGGGCGCTCGAGGCATTCGGCGCATCCCACATCCTTCAGGAGATTCTTACCATCAAGAGTGACGACGTCACCGGCCGTTCCAAGGCTTACGAGGCCATTGTCAAGGGCGAACCCATGCCGCCGGCCGGCATCCCCGAATCGCTCAATGTGCTTCTCCACGAGCTGCAGGGACTTGGCCTGAGCATCAACTTAGAGCAATAACTCTTGTAAAATATCGCGTCGGCGCAGCGTGAGGCTCTGCCTCCGCTGCCGCAGGCGCTTCATCGAAACAGAAAAAACTCTCTTTATCAAAATATGGCTTTTAGAAAAGAAAATAAGTCGAAGACGTCATTTTCAAAAATCTCAATCGGCCTTGCTTCGCCCGAGGAGATTCTCGAAAAGTCGTCGGGTGAGGTGCTCAAGCCTGAAACCATCAACTACCGCACCTACAAGCCCGAGCGCGACGGCTTGTTCTGCGAGCGCATTTTCGGTCCGGTAAAGGATTATGAATGCCATTGCGGAAAGTACAAGCGCATCCGCTACAAAGGCATCGTGTGCGACCGTTGCGGTGTGGAAGTCACCGAAAAGAAAGTGCGCCGCGAGCGCATGGGCCACATCAAGCTCGTTGTGCCTGTGGCTCATATCTGGTATTTCCGTTCGCTCCCCAACAAAATCGGCTATCTGCTCGGCCTTCCGTCGAAGAAACTCGATGCCGTAATCTATTACGAGCGCTACATCGGGATCAATCCCGGCCCCTTCGCCGAGGAGCTTCAGCGCATGGACCTTCTCACCGAAGAGGACTACTTCAACCTTATGGAGCGTCTGCCCGAAGGCAACCAGAGCCTTCCGGACGATGATCCCAACAAGTTCGTCGCCAAAATGGGCGCCGAGGCCATTCTCGACCTGCTGAGCACCCTCAATCTCGACGAACTGAGCTACTCGCTGCGCCACACCGCCAACACCGACGGCTCGCAGCAGCGCAAGACCGAGGCACTCAAACGCCTTCAGGTTGTTGAATCGTTCCGCTCAAGCGCAAGCCGCAACAAGCCCGAGTGGATGATCCTGCAGGCTGTGCCTGTCATTCCGCCTGATCTGCGTCCTCTCGTGCCCCTGGATGGCGGACGTTTCGCCACATCCGACCTCAACGACCTATACCGTCGTGTGATCATACGTAACAACCGCCTCAAGCGCCTCATCGAAATCAAGGCTCCCGAAGTGATTCTGCGCAACGAGAAGCGTATGCTTCAGGAGGCTGTCGACTCGCTGCTCGACAACTCGCGCAAGTCGTCGGCGGTAAAGACCGATGCCAACCGCCCCCTCAAGTCGCTTTCCGACTCGCTCAAGGGTAAGCAGGGTCGCTTCCGTCAGAACCTTCTCGGTAAGCGTGTGGACTATTCGGCCCGTTCGGTTATCGTTGTCGGCCCCGAGCTGAAGATGCATGAGTGCGGTATTCCCAAATACATGGCTGCCGAGCTTTACAAGCCCTTCGTTATCCGCAAACTTATCGAACGCGGCATTGTGAAGACTGTGAAATCGGCCAAGAAGATTGTGGACCGCAAGGAACCCGTGGTATGGGACATCCTCGAGAACGTGATGAAAGGACACCCCGTGCTGCTCAACCGAGCCCCGACACTTCACCGTCTCGGTATCCAGGCATTCCAGCCCAAGATGATTGAGGGCAAGGCCATTCAGCTGCACCCGCTGGCATGTACGGCGTTCAACGCCGACTTCGACGGTGACCAGATGGCCGTGCACCTTCCCCTGGGCAACGAGGCCATTCTTGAGGCCCAGATGCTCATGCTCGGCTCGCACAACATCCTTAACCCCGCCAACGGCGCGCCTATCACCGTTCCTTCGCAGGACATGGTGCTCGGCCTCTACTATATCACCAAGCTCCGCAAGGGTGCCAAGGGTGAAGGTTCCAAATTCTATGGCCCCGAAGAAGCTCAGATTGCCTACAACGAAGGCCGCGTCACACTGCACGCTCCCGTGAGCGTGATGGTTGACGACGTTGACGAGAACGGCAACCCCGTGCGCCGTCTGGTGGAGAACACCTCCGTGGGCCGTGTGCTCTTCAATGAGTTCGTGCCCAAGGAACTCGGCTATGTCAACGAGCTTATCTCCAAGAAATCGCTCCGCAACATCATCGGCAAGGTGATCAAGAAATGCGGTATCCCCCGTTCGGCCCAGTTCCTCGATGACATCAAGAACATGGGATATTATATGGCGTTCCGCGGTGGCCTTTCGTTCAACCTCGGCGACGTTATCATTCCGCCTGAAAAGGAGGCCATCGTCAAGGAGGGTTACGAGCAGGTTGAGGAAGTGATGAACAACTATGCAATGGGTTTCATCACCAACAACGAACGCTACAACCAAATCATCGATATCTGGACACATGTGAACTCTCGCCTCACCGACGTGCTCATGAAGCAGATGACCGAAGCCGACCAGGGCTTCAACTCTGTGTTCATGATGCTCGATTCGGGTGCCCGTGGTTCTAAGGACCAGATCCGTCAGCTGGCCGGTATGCGTGGTCTTATGGCCAAACCGCAGAAGGCCGGTGCCGAAGGCGGCCAGATTATCGAGAACCCGATTCTTGCGAACTTCAA
>DBFWRP010000307.1:0-1712 GCA_048222005.1 Muribaculaceae bacterium
TGCTGTGGTTATCAACTTGGAGTGCCCGCTCACCGAACGCCACACTCCGGTGGGCAAGAAATTCGTTTTCCGAGGCAAACCCACATGGGCCAAAGCCCTCCGGCAAGCCGGTATTACACACGCCGCCTTAGCCAATAACCACACCATAGACCATGGGCGGGATGGATTGGCCGATACTTATCACGCACTCCGGGACGCTGACATTGTCCCACTCGGTTACGGAAAGACGGTTGAAGAGCAGACCACTCCCGTAATCATAAGGAAAGGCAAGCTCGAAGTGGCACTCTTCAACACCATCCCCCTCCCGATAGAGAACTGGCCGCGAGCGGAAGGAAAACCGGATATATGCCGTGCTTCCGTCAAGCGGTTGGCCGCTGCTATCCGGAAATATAAAGCCTCACACCCTTCTGCCCGCATCGTGGCCGTATTGCATTGGGGCACGGAGTTCCAACCCATTCCCGACATGCAGCAGCGTTACGATGCCCACCTGTTGGTACAGGCCGGTGCAGATGCCATCATAGGACACCATCCACACGTCGTGCAACCCTTGGAATACATCGATTCCCGACCCGTATTCTACAGCCTCGGTAATTTCGTATTCGACCAAAGCCACCCTGACTGCCGGAAAGCCTCAATGGCTCTCCTGTGCTTCAAGGCTTCCGAAGTGCAGGCACGGGCCATTCCTGTAGAAATCCGGCAATGCAGACCTCAAATCAGCCGGAAACAACATGAAAACCGATAAAAAGCACTATCTTTGTCCCTAAAGAAACACATTAACCCTTTTCATCATGAAAAAGCTATTGACTGCTTTAGTATGCCTGCTTGCCGTATGCAGCGGTATGTGTCAATCCCGTATCAAAACCCATGTGCCCTTGGACTCCATCGTCCTGAGCGACCCTTGCATCTTGCCCGACCGCGCCACCATGACCTATTATATGACCGGAACGGGTGGCAAGTTATGGAAAAGCAAAGACTTGCGGTATTGGGACGGCCCTTACACCGTAACGGAAACCGACCCTGAATCTTGGATGGGGCCGAAACCCATGATTTGGGCGGCTGAGCTTCACCAATATAAAGGTAAATACTACTATTTTGCCACTTTCACCAACCAGGCCGTAAGTGTGGGACGTTACAAAGGAAACAACCTGGAACGCCGGGCTTGCCATGTGTTGGTCAGCGACAAAGCCGAAGGCCCCTACCGCCCGATGAAGGATGAGACTTACCTCCCGGCAGACAAATTGACGCTCGACGGTACGTTATGGATAGACACGGACGGACGGCCTTACATGGTCTACTGCCACGAATGGCTGCAAAACTGGGACGGCACCATCGAAAAAATAGAATTGAAACCCGACCTAAGCGGCAGCATCGGTAAAGGAAAACTATTGTTCAAGGCCAGCGCATCGCCTTGGAGCCGGGAAGTCATCGAAGGAGACACGCTTCCCAACCGCGTGACGGACGGCCCTTATTTGTTCCGCACCCAGACAGGACGCTTGGGTATGATATGGACCAGTTGGATTTATAATGTCTATACCCAAGGGGTAGCTTATTCGGAAAGCGGCACATTGAACGGCCCGTGGGTGCAGGAAGAACAGCCCATTACCCCACCCAACTTCGGACACGGCATGTTGTTCCGCACGTTCGATGGCGAGCTGCTCATGTCTGTCCACAGCCATAAGGATATCCACGGCCACTACCATCGTGTGCCCCAC
>DBFWRP010000308.1:0-27222 GCA_048222005.1 Muribaculaceae bacterium
GATAAATGCCGCCGATTGTTGAAAACCCACTCGGCTGCAAGCCCGGCAGATTGAGCCGGAACGTGATTTTAAAAGTTGCATTTCAGGCCGAAAGAGAGGCGCAGCACATCGCTGGCCTTCATGTATGAATTTCTAACAGCCTGAATTACATAAAGGTCGCATGTGCTGAGCTCGTAGAATGCGGTTATTGACGACAGAAACCATCGGCGGTTCTCCGGGATGTCGAAGCGTATTCGTTGCCCCACGAAAATGTGGATGCGCAGGCGTGTGGAGAACCAGTAGTAGCCCTGAGGATAGCGGTCGGGATTCTTCATCCAGAACTCTCCCCCGAACACTGTGTTAAGGTATAGACCTGTCGACAGCGGTTCGAGCGCGAACCGTCCGCGCAGCGGCACTCTCCACGGAGTGAAATTCTGTTTGAGCGTGAACGTGACTTTGGTCCGTTTTGAAGAATGCTTGGGGATGATGCCCAGCAGAAGGTCCGTTTCCCACTGACGGTTATTGCCGTATTCCCACCCGGTGCCTACCGACACCAGTCCCATCCCACCGGCGAACTGGAGTTTGGAGTAGCTCGGAATGAGCTTGTTCCACCGTTGCACGCGCCGCAGGGTGTTGCGTTCGTAGCGTGTAAGCCTGTCGGGCACCGTGTCCGTCGGGCAGGCGCCGGTTGTGTCGGCCATTTCGCACACTACCGGCTGCGAGGCATGCGCAGCGGGGACGCATATACATGCCAGTGCCGTTGTGAGAGCACATATGATAGCCCACCGTTTAAAACTCCTGCAGTTCATAGCTGTAAGTGTTGTCGTCGTTGATGTTGAAAAGCAGGAACTGGCGTTTGCCGATGTTGGGGCACTGGTAGTACATCACCCCGTCGCCGAACAGGTCGTCGGCGGCAAAGCTGTGCTCATGGCCGTAAAGGCAGAACTGCACACCGGGGAAGCTGGTCACGTAGTGTTCGAACACCTTTGCCACATTGTTGTTGAACACCATCTCGAACGGCTTCACATGCATCAGGAACACGGTGCGAGATGCATGAGCCGGAAACGATTCAAGCTCGCCCTCGATGAATCCGAAATCGGGCACCGGCTCCGAATAGTCATACTCCAGAGCGTTTGTGTTCAGGCAGATGAAGCGCACATCGCCGGCGGTGAAGGCGAAATTGTAGGGGCCGAACACCGTCTGGTAGCTCTCCTTGCCGGTGGCCAGGCAATCGTGATTGCCGATTACGCATACATACGGGGCGTTCAGGCCGTTGAGTATGTCGCGCTGGTGCATGAACTCCTTGGCCATGCCGTAGTCCGACAGGTCGCCGCCGTGAAGGGTGAAATCAACCCCAAGGCTGTTGATCGCCTCCACGGCATCCACCGTGTCGTCAAACCATCCCTGAGTGTCGCTGATCATGGCGAACCGCAGGGAGGTGCGTCCGGCTGTGTTGGCCTCGATAAGCTCTATATTCTTGTATGTCAGACTGGTTTCGCCGTCGATATCAACGTCGTATGGATGGCTCTCAAGCAGCTGGCAGCCTGTAAGCAACGCCGCGAGCATCAGTATCGGCAGGGTTGTCAGCAATCGGGTCATAGGCAGTTTTTTTCTTGTCGGCAAAGTTACGGAGAAAAAATCCCGCAGGTTGTTCCGTTTGTAGCCATTTGTGGCCGGAAAATCCCTATGATACCCAGAATAATGCATCGGGGGAAAATGCATCGGGAAAAACAATACTAATTGGTGAGCGCCCACAGATAGCCGGTGGATGCAAATGCACGCACAAGTTCCTCCGAGGTGGCGAGTGTGAAAAAGGTTTTGCCCGCACGGGTGAGCTGTGTGGCCAGTATGGATGCATCCGAGGAGTACAGGCCGCCGATCACGGCATAGACATCATCGCGGAATGCCAGTTCGCCGGCGAGCCGTTCCATGTCGGCCGACGCCTCGTCGTAATATTCAAAGTTCAGCCGCACGCCTGTGTCCTGGTTCCTGAAAGCGCGCTCTAAATTTCCGGCAAACATGCCGAGGCATCGGGTCCAGTGCGCGTCAAGTCCGTTGTGCATGGGGAGAACGATGGCCACGGTTTTTTCTGTACATGGCAGTGGATCGGGCTGTGGCGCGGGGTCTTCGTCAGAGCATCCGCACAGCATGCACAGACACAGAATGGATATGAATTTAATGAGCTTCAGTTTCATAATATTCTTTCTCTTTTACAATGGCCGTCTGGCGGGCCTCGGTCACCGCAGGCTGGAACTCCTGTTGATAGCGTGGAGCGAGCAGCCAGTCGGCATAGCCGCTGTCAAGTCCGTAGAGCTGCGATTCAGGCATGGTGCCTGTGTGTATCCATTCCAGCAGGTACTGGCATATCAGCACATCGATATTTTTGATCACGGAACCTGTGATTTTGGTGGAGAGACTTGACTGGTCGATGTCCATCCCGGCAAGGAATGGCGAAGCTTCGAATTCGCGCGAATAGCGGTAGATGCCGGAGTTTGAGCCTCCCGCCACCGGGAAGATGAATCCGTAGTCGAGCGCCCAGGTGCTCATTTTCTGATAAGCGAGCGGGGCCGACACATACCCGGTCCAGTCGTCGGCAAGATATTCTATGTCGCATTCGGCCCCGTAGCCGGCCAGGAATCCGTCGCGCGACACCGATATCGGTCCGTCGGAATTGTTGGCAAGCACTACGAGGCTTTTTTTATCGCCGGCACATTGTGCGGCGGTGACGCCAGCAAGGTAGGACGCTCCGTACATTGAAATCTGGAACGTGTGGATGTTCGGGTCGGCATATTCCTTCAGGCTTTCGAACAGAAGGATGCTTTTGTTGGGCGTGAGGGTTAGTTCGGATAGATATTTTTCGGCCATAGGCTCATAGTCGCTGCTCGCCAGTGCGAAGAGCACCGGGATGTTGCTTTCAGGGCGTTTGAGCCAGTCGGAAAAGATGCGTTCAGATTCCTCGAGCGAATTTGGCGAATAGATGTAGATGTCGATGTCGCTGTTGTCGTTCTTGAACAGCTGGATGCCTTTGAGAATGCAGTCGTTGTAGCTCATGTCGCCAAGGCCGCCGGGCGAGAACAGAAATATGATTTGTGGGGTGGGGCGCTCAGGTTCCGGCTCGGGCTCGTCACTGTGGCTGAGGCAGGAGGATGCCGCAGCGGCAATGAAAAGCGCCAAAGCCGCCGCACACGCTCTGATGGCGTTGCTGATGTTGAATAATGATATGGTTTTACTGAACATTCCGGTTTGCATGTAGACTTGTTTGTTTCATGGCGCGGCCTGGAGTTCACCTGGCATGTTGCTGATTGGCTGTTGAACGCCGGTGGGTCGGCGGAATATCGCGAAGTTAAGACTTTCGGCGAATTTTTGCAAATCCGGCGCGCCCCGGGCGGCGGGTTCCGGTTCGCCATGATTTGGAGATTGTGATGGTTTTGGGTGTGAGTGGGTTGAAAATCAAATGATTTTTGTAAATTTGCAGGTTGGAAAGGGTGAAGCGCCGCCTTCAGCCGATGCCGCGTGCCATTGCATGCGGAGGCCGGAGGGATGTCAATGTGCTGTGTCAGTGCGCTTTCCTCAACGAAATCAACGTTAATGGCTCAAATCGATTCAAATACAGACAATACGTCGGGACATGCAGATGGCGATGCATCGCAAGGGGCATCCGGCTCAGTGAGCAAGCGGCTGGCCTATAAATTTGTGCATGGGAAGGGCATCTTCACCTTCCTGCGGTCGTCCGTGTCATCGCAGATAGCTTCATGGACCGACATGGGCGTGTGCTTCGTGTTCTTCGCCTGGGTGTTCCGTCCGTTGGGCACCGATCCCATGCGCTCCTTCCTGGCCACTGCCATCGGCCTCGTGGTGGGCGGCGTGGTCAACTGCTGCATCAACTACAAATTCACCTTCCGCGCCGAGCACTGCTCGGTGAAGGCAGTGGCAATCAAATATCTGCTGATATGGGGCGGCAGCTTCGTGCTGAACCTCGCCGGCACCACCGGACTGACCCATCTGCTCCAGCACATACCTCAGCTTGCCTCCATCGGCATAAAGCCCGACGGCATTTTTGCATTCTCCCGCCTGAGTGTGTCGCTGGCCGTGTCGCTTGCGTGGAACTTCCTGCTGCAGAAAAACTTTGTTTACGTACCCACTCGTTTTGATTCGATGGCCATACGCATTGTCGATGCGCTGACCCTTCACAACCGCCGTCACCAAGGCGACACCAAATGATAATAAACTAATCATGAGCAATAAAAACGTCTACCAGAAAGAGCGTGATGGCCTTCAGCAAGGCATCTACCGCATCATCAACCCCTTTGTGCATCTGCTGATCAGGATGGGAGTGACTCCCAACATGGTCACCACCATCGGTCTGCTCGGCAACATCGCCGCTGCTGTCATCATAGCCTACGCAGGTTATCAGGCTGCCACTCTGGGCAATCCGCGTTTCGATTTAATCACTGTGGCCGGCGTGGTGACAATCCTGTTCTCGCTCTTCGATATGCTCGACGGCCAGGTGGCGCGTCTCGGCAATATGGTGAGCCGTTTCGGCGCACTTTATGATTCGGTGCTCGACCGCTATTGTGAGCTTTTCACCGTGGGCGCATTGAGTTATTATCTCATCATGTGCGGCTACGTGGGAGGTGCCCTTGTGGCGTTCCTGGCGCTTGTAGGCTCGATTATGGTGAGCTATGTGCGTGCCCGCGCCGAAGGTGTGGGGCTTGAATGCAAGGTGGGCTTCATGCAGCGTCCGGAGCGCGTGGTCGTGACGGCTCTCGGATGCCTGGTGTGCGGCATTGTCGGCCTGGCCGGTCATGGCGACACAGCGTTTGTCATTCTCATTGTGGCCATGGCTGTGATTGCCGTGTTCGCCAATCTCACGGCGTTCGCGCGCGTGGATGTGTGCCGTAAAGGTCTTTCCAAATGAGCGGAAACAGAATCTTAGGCTTCCCCTCGGCCGGCGAGACCCGCGTGCTGGTTCTGTCGATGGTGCTTTGGCTTGCTGTCACGGCAATGTTTGTGGGGCTGCGCCCGGAGCACATATTCCTCGGCATCCTTATCGCATGCATGTTCGAGGCCGCTCCTGCATCGCGCAGGCTTGTGGTGGCACTGTTGCCTTTCATCGTGTTCGGCATCTCCTACGATTGGATGAACATCGTGCACAACTACGATGTGAACCCTGTGGACATTGCCGGGCTTAATGCAGCCGAACGTTCGCTGTTCGGCATCAATTCCGGTGGCTCGGTGCTGACGCCCAACGAGTTCTTTGCCCTGCACACCAACCGCTTCCTCGACATTCTGGGTGGCGTGTTCTATCTCTGCTGGGTGCCGGTGCCCATAGCTTTCGGTCTGTGGCTTTATTTCAAGCACCGCGAGAGCGAGTACCTGCATTTCTCGCTTGTGTTCCTGTTTGTCAATTTCATCGGCTTCGCGGGCTATTACATCCATCCGGCAGCCCCGCCATGGTATGTGGCCAAGTACGGTTTCGACTTCATTGCCGGCACTCCGGGCGATGTGGCCGGTCTGGGCGGTTTCGACGAGTTTACCGGTCTGGGCATATTCAACGGCCTGTACGGACGCAATTCCAATGTGTTTGCGGCCGTCCCGAGCCTGCATTCGGCCTATACGCTGGTGGCGTTCATCTATTCGCTGCGCGGACGCAACCCGCTGTGGATTCGCATTGCTCTTGGCGTGATCACGCTCGGCATATGGTTCACGGCAGTCTATACGTCGCATCATTATCTGATTGATGTGCTGCTTGGCATCGGCTGCGCATTGCTCGGGTTCGTGCTGTTCGAGTATGTGCTGATGCGCATCCCCGCGTTCGCACGTTTCATCTCGGCATACGCACGCTACATCTCAGTTTCCGCGGCTCCACACAAATCCTGACAATTAACAGCTCTTCATAATGCCGTATCCGCCAAAAAAACTTTGGCGGAGGATGGTGTGTTATAGTAATTGAATGTTCAACTTTCAATTACTGTGATTTATGAGGAAAACGATATTTGCAGCTGTCGCTGCCGCTTCGGTTCTGGCGGCCTCAATCTGGGCAGCCCCGGCCGAGGCATGTTCACGTGTGGTTTACAAAGGGCTGGATTCCACTCTGGTGGTGGGCCGCTCGCTCGACTGGAAAACTCCTATTCCTACAAGTATCTATGTCTATCCCCGTGGCGTAGCGAAGAAGGGCTCGGACAAGCCCGGAGCGGTGGAATGGACCTCGAAGTACGGGGCGGTTTATTCCGTGTCGTATGACTCCGGCATCACCGAGGGGATGAACGAGATGGGGCTGGTGATCAACGGCCTTTTCTGCAAGGGTACGGTATATGACAATGCCGAGACGGCAGGACGTCCGCCCATGTCGCTTGCAATGTTTGTGGGATGGCTGCTCGATATGAATGCAACCACGGCCGAAGTGGTCGAGGTGCTCAAGAAGCATGATTTCTCATTGAGCGGGGCGACGTTCGACAATGGCACCGTGTCGGCACTGCATTGGGGCGTGACCGACGCCACCGGTGCATCCGTGATATTCGAGTTTGACAACGGGGAGATAAAAATCTACGATATGGGCGATTACCGCGCCATGACCAACGATCCGGAATGGCCGGCCATGACGGCTATAATCGACTATTGGGAGGGTATAGGCGGCAAAAACATGCTTCCAGGCACTGTGTCGAGTCCGAGCCGCTGTGTGCGCGCCAACTATTTCGCACACCATGTAGAGCCGGTGGCCGATCCGGAGCTGGCCATCAGCATCACGCGCAGCATCATTGCCGATGTGGCCGTGCCTTACTCCTATCTCATAGAAGGCGAGCCAAATCTTTCGTCGACGCAGTGGAAAACCTACTCCGACCTGAAGAATGCACGCTACTGCTTTGAGTACGTGACGGGTGAAGGCTACTGCTACGTTGACCTGCGCCATCTCGATCTTTATCCCGGTGCTCCCGTGCTGAAGCTTTCAGCCAAGGACCTTGAAAAGACCGTAGGCAACGCCAACCGTCATCTGGTGCGCACGCAGCCTTTCACCCCCATGTATTAATTCAGATAGGCAGCTACTATGCGGGTGGCCACTTCAATGGGGTCACCTTCGGCCTCGGGCGAGTAATGTTTGCGGCTGTTGACCCACTGCTCGTCAATCTCGTAGAAATCGATGGGGCAGCCGATCTCGCTGTCGCCTACATCCGACCACGACACGCCGGTGGAATAGTCGGCCTCGATGGCCATGGCGGCGCGTTTGGCAAAGCGGTCAGCATAGGTGTCGACAGGTGCCTCGCCGCGTGTCAGCAGGTCGCGCTGCATGTCAATCCAGCGGCTCCAGCGGTCGTGGTAAAGATCGGCGAGCACTCCGGCCCATTCGCGGTGGCCGTAGTCGCGCAGTCCACCCTTCTCGCTTGCCGTGCGTGGGCCCCATGTGGTGATCAGCAGGCGTGCGTTTTGCTCCATCAGGTCCTTTTCCTGCGGGTTGTCGGCCAGTGCGCGGGCGTCGGCAATCCATTTGCCAACCTTGAATTCCGGACGTGTGCGCAGCAGTTCGTCCTGTGCCTTGATGAGGTTGAGGAACAGGGCGCTGTGGCGGTTGAACGCCGTGGTGTCGCGGGCGCGCAGTGCCGCAACCATGTCATTATAGGTGAGGCGTCCTTTCTCGGCAATCCCCTGACGAACGATGTCCACGAGGTCGTATTCGTAGTTGTTGTTCCCTTTGAATCGTGGGGCAGCTTTTGCGAAGATACGTGCGGCCTCAATTACATCGGCGGGATTATAGTAGGGATGCATCTTGCTCCAGCTTGATGCCTGCCATACGCGTGTGGAGGGCCGTGCGCAGAACACCGATTCGGTGGTGCCTTGCTGCAGATTGCCCCACGGGCAGTTCAGGATTGTGGCGCCAAGGCGCTTCCATGCGTCGAGTATGTCGGCATCGGGTGCCTCCTCGTCGGCAGGAGTGCCGTAGCGGGCGGCCGTGTATTCTTTCAGCCATTCATCGCGTGTGAACTGTTCCGGACGCCATATCAGTTCGGAGGCAAGCTCGAACATGGCCGGATTGTTCTCTATCCCCTCGGGTGTGAGGCCGAAGCCGCAGAGCGTGGGCGAGAACCGTTCGGAATTGCATGCGCGGTAGTAGCCTTCAATTACATTGTCCATGCGGCCGTGCAGACCCACATTGCCGCCGAAATTCAGCACCATGTTCCACATCCAGTCGTGGCCGCTGTAGCCGTCGGCGCGTTTGAACGGCGACGGGCTTTCCGGGTCGCCCCAGTTGGGCTTTATCTCCGATGCGAGGTCAAGTACCACTATGTCACCCTTTTTCACGCCTTCAAGCAGCTTCGGGTTGGGATTTTCGTTCCATCCCTGAATAACCCACACGGCTTCTGGATTCACTCGCTTCATTGCGTCGGCGATGATGCCGCCTGCCTGGGCGAGGTCCACCCCCTCGGTGCTGCCCCCTTCATGGAAGGGGTCCATGCTGTAGTATTTTGCCTTGCCGTTGAGTCTGGTCAGCTCGTCGTAATATATCGCTGCAATCTCGTTGAAACGCGGTTCGGTGGGGAGCATGAACGCAGGACGCACAAATCCGTTCCATATTCCTTTGCCTGAAACGTTCAGACCCAGCCGCTCGTCGGCATCGTGCGGCACCATGCCCGAATAGCCCGGAAGCACTGGCTCCATGCCGAGGGTGCGCATGCGTTCCACGATGCGTTTCTGAAGGTCGGCGCGGTCGGCATACCATTGTTCGCTGTTGGGGCCGCCCCAGCCTTCGAGGTTGTTCATCAGCCACCATGCCTGGAATGCAGGCCCGGCAATGAATTCATCTGCCTCTTTATCCGTGTAGCCCAGTCGGCGCAGCGTGTTGCGCCACACCACGTCGGTGCCTGTCATGGCCAGCGGCATGTTGATGCCGTGGAGTGCCATCCAGTCAATCTCTTTTTCCCAGCGGTTCCAGTCCCAGAACGCCATGGAGTAGGAGTGGGTGCAGTAGTTCAGATAATATCGGCGCGATTTGTCCGTTTCATGCCGTTCCGGTTTGGCGGGCACGGGGAGAGAATCCGGAATCTCCGCAGTCAGCGAGTTCCATGAAATGTGGATGTTCGGATAATATTTCAGATACCAGTTGAGGCCTGCGGCGATGTTTACAGGATTGTTTCCGGTTATCAGCGGGCGTCCGTCGGGTGTCGACGATATTTCGAAAAAATCGTTACTGCCGGGAATCTCTTTTACGGCTATCTTTTTCGAAGCGCCTTTGTCGATGCGTTCGAGCAGATTCTCCACGGGATGTGCGGCATATGCCGATGCCATGCAGCAGAGGGCGGCGATTGCTGAAAATATGGGACGCAGTTTGTTCATGGATGTTTTGGTTATGTTCTTTTTAAAATTTTGATACAAGATATTCGCGCAATGCCGCCCATTCGTAGAACGGTGCGCCCTCTTTGGCATAGGGGAGCGGCAGGCGTGCATTCTGCTCGTTATGGCGCAGAAGCACAAGCACGCGCCCCTGCGGGTTGCGGAAGAACACCACCTGCAGGTTGGCGGCCATGGGGCTTACGCGGAAATCCTGCCATGCCTCGCAGTAACGTGCCGGGTTGCCCTCGCTGCGGCTGCAGCCCTCCACTTCCATCAGTGCAAGCAGGCGTATGAGGTGGGTGTCGTGACCGAAATGGAGTTGTACGGGCACGTTGGGCTTGCCGGGCTGTGCCAGGGCAGTGTCGGCCACGGCTATGAGCCGCTGAAGCATGTGGCGTGCGCTGTTCATGCCGGCGTGGCCGTTCCCTTGGGCGTTGGCGTGGCGGTAGTACATGTCGAGATTGAGCATCTGCCAGAGGTTGAAGCATTCCTCAGGTGTGAAGATGTCAAGGAGTGTCACATCCTCAAGGCCGTCCACATCCTGAATGTCCACGGCGATGTCGTGGAGCACCTTCATCAGTTGCTGCTGCATGTGGCGGCTGTCGGGCTTGGGAGCGTCTTTTTTCTCCTTGATTGTGGCTTTTTTCCCTTTGGCAGGTGTGTAGGTCGATGCTATTGTAGCCACGAGTGAATCTGTGGCGGCCGCAGGATTCACCATCAGCGATGCCAGCAGGCGTGCGGGGTCAATCAGGGAGTCGCGCATCTGTCGTTCCATTTGGCGCCACGGCGCGTCGCGGCTGCCTATGGTGTAGGCGTCCGGACTGTCGTAGGCTATGAACTCCATATCGCCCGGTGTGGCATGGCGCTGCACTTTCAGCGATGGGTTTATCTCCTTGAGCCGTTCGGTGAATGCCGCCATGCTCATTATGCATCGCGGCACCTGTGAACTGCGTGCCTCCACTCGGGTTGTATCGGCGAACAGCGAGGGGAAGCGTGCCGCCATTCGTGAGGCTATGGCCCTGTGCTGCCGCTCGCCAAGGGGTGAAAGTTCGCCGGCATGGCCTTTGGCGTGTTTGCCGATGCGCAGCAGGCGCTGCTGCACGTCAAGTCCGAGTGGAGTTAGATTGCCGGTGCGCTGCAGCATGGCGAACACCGAGTCGGCCATCGCATATTGGTAATCTTTCAGGCACCAGCGTGAGCCGTGCCGGCCGTAGTGTGTGAGGAACACGGGTTCGAAGCCCGCTGGCACGGTTACGTCTTCATCGGCTGTGACAGGGTATGCGAAGTATATGCCCCCCGATTTTTCAGGGGTGGCCGTTATCTCCTTGCGCAGGTCGTCGGCCATGTATCGGCTGTCGGTGCGCCATTGCGGCTGTGTTGCGCCGGCAAGCAGCGGCAGGGCAGCGACGGCTATGCATATGCGTTTCATGTAGGTCTCCGTGCTTTATTTCTCGACATTGATTCCTGTGCAGTTCACCCACATGTACGGGCCGCCGAAGCGCTCTGCGGGGAACGCGGCTGTGTTCACGCTGAAATGGTCAACCTTGATGTCGGCAACATTGTCGGCATAGATGCCGTAGGTGGGTGCGGTGACGAATCCTTCGCCTACGCACGGGCGTCGGTCGTAGACACCGCCGGGGTAGCCTGTGACCTTTTCAAAGTCGAGACTAACGTGGCTCAGTGTGATGTCCGACACTTTTCCGGGGGTGTCGCAGCCCATGAATATGCCGTTCTCTGTCTTGCAGTTCACGTTGAAGAAGCGGATGTTGTTCACTGCTCCGCAGCGTCCCTCGGTGGCACCTTTGGGGAAGCGCCAGCCGGCATCCTTGTGGTTGCCCACAGCGCGCGGATAGGAGGTGATGTAGATGGGTTCCGATTTGCCCCACCACACGTCGGAGAACAGGTGGCAGTCGACAATCATGTTGGAGAAGGTGACGTTTGTCACGGTGCCTTCGTCGCGGTTCTGGATGCCGATGCCACGGTTGCTGTCGGTGATTATGCAGTTGTCGAAGAGCACGCGGTCAATGCTGTCCATATTCTCCGAGCCGATTTTCACGGCGCACGACCGTGAGGTCATAACGCAGTTGGTCACCACCACGTCGCGGCACGGGCCGTATTCCTCGAATTCGCGGCGGTTCTTGAGGCAGATGCAGTCGTCGCCGCTCTCAATGAAGCATCCTGTGATGCGCACTTTGCGCGAGTGGTCCACGTCAATGCCGTCGCCGTTGCGGATTTTCAGGTTGTTGAGCAGTGAGATATGGTTGATGGCCACATCGTAGCATCCTATCAGATGGATGGTCCAGTAGGCGCTGTTGCACACGGTCACGTCGCTGATGTTCACCTTGCTGGCATTGGTGAGGGTGAGCACATGCGGACGCGGGTCGAAATCGGTCACGGGCTTCAGTTCGTAGCTGTCATCAAGTTCTTTCCCCATGAAGGCCACACCGTTGCCGTCGATTGTGCCGGTGCCTGTGATGCTGATGTTCTCGATGTCCTTGCCGGAAATCCACATCATCCCTTCGCCTCGGTTTTCGCCGAAGGCGCTTTCGGTGTAGACGGCCTCGTCGGGGTTGGCCAGCAGTCGGGAGTTTGGTTCAAAATGCAGGTTCACGTTGCTGCGCAGGTGTATCGGCCCAGCCATGAACGTTTTGGCGGAGGGGAACACAACGGTGCCACCGCCGTTGTCGGAACATTTGTCAATGGCTTTCTGGATTGCAGCGGCATCGTCGGTGGTGCCGTCGCCTGTGGCACCGAACGAGCATACGTCGTAGCTGTTGGTGTTGGAGGTGCAGCCGGCGAGCGCGAGCAGCAGCGCGGATGCAATGGTTGTGAAAATTTTCATGGTTATGTCAGTTTTTTATTTTTTGAAGAAATGGTTATCGGGCTTGCAGCTTAAAGCTTCTTAATTGGCTCTTAATTTTGTCCATGTGCCAAAGCCTTTGCTTTGGCAGTAGCCGCCAGCCCGTCGGGAGGGGGTTCGGTGCCCCATGCCGGGTTAGGGCGTGGCCCCATTACAAATCTCAACACGCCCCCGTTGGTTATGTCGGAGTGGCTGATGTACGATTTGTTGTAGGGCTTCCCGTTGAGGGTGGCGCCCTGGATGTAGATGTTTTCGGGCGAAGTGCCTTCCGCCTCGATGGTGAACGTGCGCCCGTTGCCAACGGCAATTTCGGCGCGTGGGAACACGGGGGAACCTATGGCGTAGTAGGGCGTGGCCGGGCATACGGGATAGAATCCGAGTGCTCCGAACACATACCAGGCCGACATCTGACCGGCATCATCATTGCCGCTCAATCCGCCCGGCACAGGCAGGTATTCCGTGTCGAGGATGTGGCGCACGGCCTGCTGCGTTTTCCAAGGTTCGCCTGCATAGTTGAACAGCCACGCCACCTGATGGCACGGCTCGTTGCCATGCCAGTAGCGCCCGTGGGTGAACATCGAGTCGAGTTTGGCTGCATATTCCTCACGTCCGCCCATCGCTTCCATGAGTCCGCGCTGGTGGTGAGGCACATACCATGTGTAGTGGCACGGGGCGCCCTCGGTTATGAATTTTGTGAAGCCGAACGGATTGCTTCCGGTGAGGAAGCGCCCGTCGGCGTGGCGTCCGTTGGCATAGCCTGTGGAGGGGTCGATTATGTTGCGGTAGTTAAGTGCGCGAGCTTCCAGCGTGTCGGCATCGGCATCATGGCCGAGTGCGCGTGCAATGCGGCTGAGGGCAAAGTCATCGAAGGCGTATTCAAGTGTGCGGCTCACCTGCTCCTGTTTGTGGAAAGCCTCTTTTACGCTGTCCTCCAGGGGGATGTAGCCGTATTTTATATAGGAGGGGAGGGCACGTCGCCCCATGCCGTTGCGGTAGTCGTCGAACGAAGCCGGTGTGGTGAATGCATTTTTGCGCATCCCCTCATAGGCTTTCCCTAAGTCGAAACCGCGTATCCCTTTTACGTATGCGTCGGCTATGGCGGCAATGCAATGGTCGCCGATCATGGCCGATGTGTAGCTGTTCCAGCAGGGGAAGATGGGGAGCCAGCCACCTTGTTCATATTTTGTCACGAGGCTCTGCATCATGTCGGCCGATGCGTCGGGGGTGATGATGTTGAGCAGCGGATGCAGTGCGCGGTATGTGTCCCACATGCTGTAGTCGTCGTAATAGGTGTGCCCGGGGGCAACGGTCTCGATCGTGCTTCCCGATCCGTAACGCGGATAGCGGCCGTCCACATCGTTGAAGGTACGCGGCAGCATGGATGCCCGGTAGAGGGCGCTGTAGAACTTGGTCTGTTCGTCAGGAGTGGCGCCTTCCACCTTTATCATCCCCAGACGGTGGTTCCATATGTCGGTGAGTTCGGCGCGTGTACGTTCGAAATCGGTGTGCGGAATCTCGGCTTCCAGATTGCGCAACACCCCTTCGGCGTCGGTGAACGATGATGCGGCCCGCACAAGCACCTGTTCCCCTTTGTCAACCTTGAAGCGGACATATGCGCCCACGGCAGGCAAATTCCCGGCAGATAGCTTTCCGGCCATTACGGAATCGCCGGAGAATACGCCATATTCCAGCGGTTTGCGGTCGAGCTGCACCACAAAATGCCCTGCATACCCCGCCGGTTCGCCCCATCCCTGATAGATGCGGTGCACGGGGTTGTAGCCGGTGATGCGGTTGTTGATGGTGTCTATTTTCACATAACCCATGGCCTCGTCGCTGTTGGGGTTGACCACAAGATATGCGTCGCCGGCATTGTCGTAGGTGAAACGGAATATGGCGGCACGGCTGCGGCCGGTGAGTTCGGCGGTGATGCCCTCCGACAGCAGTCGGTTGGAATAATAGGCCGGTGTGGAGATTTCGTAGGCGTGGTCTGTGCGCGATGCACGTGCCTGCGGCGATGTGCGCAGTGTGCCGTAGAGCGGCATGATGGTCATTGAGCCGTAGTCCTGTGTGCAGCCCCCCACGAGCCAGTGGGAATTGCGGAATCCCTGCAGTGTGGTGTCGTTGTAGTAGTAGGGCGACACGCATTTGCGTTCGGTGTCGCGTGTCTGCGGTGTCCAGAAATTCATGCCGTGCGGTTCGAGTACGGCGGGGATGCATTGGCCGAACTCCTCGGTTTTCTTTCCGAACAGGCCGGCGGTTTTGGTGAGACTCGGTGCCGTGCCGATGCGTGTCTCCACAAGTTCGAGCGGGCTCTGCGCGCCGGCCGCGAGTACGGCGGCGAGCAGCAGGGTTATCAGGGAGTATGGTCGTGTCATTTGTAGTGTTTCGTGGTGTTGATTTAAGGGCCGGGATTACTTCAGCAGGTCGGGACGCAGGCGGCGGGTGCGTTCAAGAGCCTGCTCATGGCGCCATTCGGCAATTTTTGCCTCGTGTCCGGAGAGGAGGATGTCGGGCACACGCCATCCGTTGTAGTCGGCGGGACGGGTATAGTCGGGTGCCGAAAGCAGATGGTCCTGAAATGAATCGGAGAGTGCGCTCTGCTCATCGCCGATGGCACCGGGAATGAGGCGCACGAGGGCGTCGGAGATTATGATTGCCGGGAGTTCGCCTCCGGTGAGCACATAGTCGCCGATTGAGATTTCCTTGGTGATAAGGTGTTCGCGCACGCGGTAGTCCACCCCTTTGTAGTGGCCGCAGAGAATGATGATGTTGTTGAGCAAAGACATGCGGTTGGCCATGGGCTGGTCAAACCGTTCGCCGTCGGGCGAGGTGAAAATCACCTCGTCGTAATCGCGCTCTGCCTTGAGCGCCGAGATGCAGCGGTCGATGGGTTCCACCTGCATCACCATGCCGGCCTCGCCGCCGAAGGGATAATCGTCCACCTTGCGGTGCTTGTTGGTGGTGTAGTCGCGCAGGTTGTGGATGTGGAATTCCACAAGCCCCTTGTTCTGTGCACGTTGAAGAATGGAACAGCTCAGAGGCGACTGAAACATTTCGGGGAGTACGGTGAGTATGTCGATGCGCATAGTTGCATTGATTGTCAGTTGGTTCTTATTTTTAGACAAGAAGCGACGGCTGATGCAGAAGCTGCATGGCAAGAAAGTCGCGGAAGATGTTGCCGCCTACCGAACTTGCGGCGATATTGTCGGGACGCCATATCCCTATGTCGGCCAGCTTAAGCGGGCTGCTTATCACGTTGTTCCACACCCACAGTTCCCCTTCGAGGGCTATGGTGCTTTCGCTGCGGCGCACAAAGAGTGCGGCGCAATGGTTCTTGCGGGAGGTGGATTCGTCGCCTGAACCGTTGCGGTTGGGGTGCAGATACTGGTAGATGCGTCGCAAGTGGGTGTGGTCCGGCATCATTTTCACAAGTTCAGATTCGGAGATGATGTCGAGATTCTTGTGCAGCGTGGCATGCAGATGTGGAAAAAGGTCGAGAATCATCTTTTCTGCATCGACAAACAGGCCGTAAAGCTCCCGTGCGGTGGCGGCAAGCTGCATTTCCGACATTTCGGCGGGGGAGATGGCACGTTGCCATGCCCATGCGGCAATGTGTGGTGATGTGGTGGCAGAGGATGCCGTGTCGGGTCTTAGGGCGTTCATGATGGTGAACACACCGAAGCCCGGGGCAATGTCGTAGCGGCGCAACTGGTCGCGCAGCCACACATCGAGCGATGCTACAATTTCCACATCGGCATGTGCCGCGTCGAGGTGAACATGCACACCTGGGTAACGGCTGTCGAGCAGCGGCGAGCCGACGGGCAGATACAGCGGCGCCGACACGCGGCGCAGGTGGAAGCTGTCGAGCAGCCGCGGCTCAATGAACCGTTTTATTTCGGTGAGGGCAATCTCCGCTGTTTCCCTCAGTAGCTGTGGCCTTTGTTCCAATTTGCAGTGTTTTAGATGGTTGTCGATGTGGCGTGATACGCTCAGAATTTGTAGCCTATGCCGAACAGTCCGGAGAACCCGCGTGCCGGAACAAGCGGCATCAGGTAGGTGCGGCGGTTGAGCAGATTGTCGAAGTTGGCGAACGCCGTCAGTGCGGGTGTGATGCGGTAGGTGGCGCCTATGTTCAGGTTGCTGATGTTTCTGAGGTTGAAGCACTGCGGAGCATCGGTGTCGGATTCAGGGCCATCGGGAGCATAAATGCAGGCAACAGGCATAGAGCGCTTCATGCGCAGCTCGTAGGAGAGGTTGACGCTAAGACGGTCGATGGGGTTGACTGTCACGGCGGCCGACGCCACATGGCGTGCGCGGTCGCGCCATTCAATCCATGTGCGTTTCTCCTCGTTGCCGAATACTGTGGAGAATGAAGCCTCGGCCACAAGCAGTTTCCTGTAGGACCATCGTGCGGTGGCGCCTGCTTTCATGGCGCGAAGGTCGGTGGGCGCGAACAGAAGCTGGTTGTCAGCGGCCATGGGGAGCAGCCAGTCGTTGGCAGCGGCATAGGCCAGGTCGAGGGTGATCGATGCACCGCTGAGCGGTCCGAAACGCAGGGCGAGGTCGGCGGTGATGGGGCGGTGGCTTGCGCCATAGGCCATCATCTGCGAAATATAGGGGGAGAAATCGCTGAGTTCCTGCAGTGAGTTGAGCTTTTCGCCGCCTGAAACTCGGAGTGATGCACCGAATCCGGCAGCCGGGTTGATGCCGAGGAGCACGTCGGGAGCGATGTGGAATTTTTTGCCTGAATTGAATGTGAACTGCACCAATGCGCCAACCTTGACAGAGGCGGTGGAGTTGCCGAAACGGTAGTAGGGGTTGAGGGTGGCTATGCCGGGCGTCTTGCCGGGAGCCGCAAGCCATTCCTCGGGGTTTTCGGCGACAGCCGCAGCATCCAGCCCGGAAATGAAATGGTTGTAGTGAAGGAACTGTGCGTCAATATCAAGTCCTACCGACGATTCGTCGCCAAGTTTCTCGTTCACCCCGAGCGAGAGATTGAATCCGGTCTGGTGCACGGGCGCCATGGTCTCCTCTTCATCGATTTCCAGCCCTTTGCTGAAGTTGAAAAGGTCGAATCCGGCCCCTATGTGATAGGTGAGTGAGTTTGTGGCGGCGCCTTCCCAATCTGCCCCGAAGTTCCATCCGAAGGTCGACTGCTTCTTTACCTCGGGCGCATCGGTGTCGTAGGCGGGAGATTCGGCTTCATATTCCGATTTTTCTATCACGCTCCAGGGCTGGTTGAACGAGGCAAAGGCCACATCGGTGTTCAGACTCAGTGTGCCTGCAGTGCCGAAGCGATGGGCGAAGCCCACGCCGATGTTGCCCTTCAGGTGGCTGAACGATCCTTTGAACATCCCGTCGAGAGGGGCGCTTTTGTAGTGGTTGTTGTTGAACTGAGCCCATAGGTTAAGTCCGGTGGTTTCGGTGGATACAGGGGCGTAGCCTGCGGACAATCCTATGTCGGCTGTGGGGAAATATCCCAGATCGATGTATCCGCGGTAGGGGGTGAGCGGATTGGCCGGCCGGGTGTGGGTGGGCTGGAGCGTGGCTATCTCGGGATTGATGCGCGAAGCTGCGGTGTAGGTGTGCGGGGGGAGGGTGGTAGCCTCGGTCCGGAATGAAAGCTGACCGGGAAAAACCGCCGGCCGCTGGGCGGCACGTACCTCCGGCACGATTTCGCGCTCGATGGTTATCTCTTTGTTGAGCTGGTCCTGTGCTGCGGCCGTGAACGGGGCGGCAATGACGCAGGCTGCAGCTATCTGTATGTCGATGAGTTTCATTTGCTCTGTGGGGTTAGGTCGGGGTGTTACTTGAGGCGTTCGCTTATCATGTTGAAGATGTCGGCCTCGTTGCCGGGATAGTTGTCGCGGAGCGAACGCAGGTATTCGTCAGCCTCGAAGGTGTCGCCTTTGCGCCGCAGCAGGTCGCTGAGCAGGATGAATCCGCGAGCCAGCCAGTAGTCGTGCGGCGGGTTGGCCTCGATGAGCTTGTTGACCGTGGCGAGGGCCTGTGCGTCCTTACCGCTGTCGGCCTGCAGTTGTGCCAGATAGTAGCAGCTTTTTGTGCCGTGGAGGCTTTCTATATCCTGGGCGAGGGTGCTCCAGATTTCGGCGGCCTCGTCGTTGCGTTTGAGGTCGTGAAGCGCAAGGGCTTTGGTGAAGCTGACTTCCTGAAGTCCTGCGGCACCCTGCGCCGACGATTCCAGCAGCTTGTCGGCAGCCTCGATGGTCTGCTCATGCAGCCCGAGGTCGCGCGAGGTGTTCATGATGCCCATGCGGGCGGTGTTGATGTCGGCTGCAGCCGAGGCTTTCCGCTCCAATGCCTGATAGGTGGCGAGGGCGTCGGCGCTCTTGCCCTGACGCATCTCGGAGTCGGCCTTTATGGCGAGTGCCTGAACTGCCTGAGGTGAGTCGGGATATTTTTCGATGAGTTCGGCGGCTGAGGCCACGGCATCGGCCAGACGGCCGTCCTCCGATGCTTTTTCGGCGCTCAGCAGTGTGAGGCGTGCCAGTTCGGCTGTCTCAGGCTTGGGGGCATCGGGCACGCTGTTGATGAAGTCCACATAGTCGGACACGCGACCCTGGTCGGCATAGAGCTGTTTGAGGTCGTCGGCCGCCACGCGGGCTTCGTCGCTCGACGGATAGCGCCTGATCACGTTCTTGTAGTGCTCGATGGCGCCTGCCCGGTCGTTTTCGTTGAGATAGGTGATGGCCAGCAGCAGTTCGCCCTGACGGCCCTGTGCTGTGGAGGGGTAGCGGTTCACGAGCATGGTGTAGGTCTCGATGGCACGCGCGTTGTTGCCCATCTCGCCGTAGCTTTCACCCATTCCGAGCAGTGCCGAGGGGACAAGTGCCGATTGCGGGAATCGTGCGATCATGTCGGATAGTGTTTCTATTTTCCCCTTGTAGTCGCGCCGCAGCCCTTTCATCACCCCCTGCTGGTAGATGGGATAGTCGCCGGCTTCGGGATTGGTGTGGAAGGCCTTTTCGTAGGTGGCGGCGGCTCCTGCGAAGTCGGAGGTGTAATACTGCGAATCGGCCAGACGGTTGTAGGCGTCGGCCATGAGAGCCTTGTCGGTCTTAGCTCCGGCATTTGATATGAAGCGGCTGAAATCGGCCTTGGCGTCGGCAAAATCTTTCAGCGCGAAGCGGGCATAGCCTAAATCGTAATATGCGAGTGCGCGGTTGGCGCTGCTGCCTTGGTTTCCGCGCAGATACTTGTTGTAGCTTTCAACTGCGGCCTTGTACTGCCCCAGCCGGTACTGGCATTCGCCTTTCCACAGCGTGGCTTCGGCTGCAGTGTCGGCGTCGCGCCCTTGCATGGCGGCTGCCTGCGAGAGGTAATTGAGCGCGCTTTCAGGTTTGCCGGCACGGAGGTCGCGTGTGCCGAGGGTGTAGAGCACCTTCTGCTTTGCGTCGAGCACACGTCCGGTGGGATTGCTTATGCGGTTGATGGCTGCAAGCGCGGCCTGATAGTTGTTGTCGGTGATGTAGCCGTTCACCACGTAGTCGGCCACTTCGGGGGCGTAGGTGGAGTTGGGATAGCGCTGAAGGAACTCCTCGAACATAGCCACCGAACTGCCGAACGGCACTTTGCCACCCTGCATCTTGGCCACGGCAAGATTGTAGAACGCGGCTTCCTGAACGGCCTTGTCGGCGTCCATGCGCACGGCCTTGTCGAGTGCCAGCGTCGCGGCGTTATAGTTTCCGAGTTTTAGGTAGGACTGGCCGATGTAGAGGAACGCACTCTGACCCATGGCCGAATCGTGAGCGGTGACAGGGGTGAGCGTGCTGATGGCCTGGTCATACTGCCCGTCCTTGAATTCGGCCATGCCGAGGATGTAGCGTGCGGAGGGTAGGGGGTCGGCGGCTGAGGCCACGTAGGCGCTGAGATAGGGGATGACATTGTCCTTTCTCCCCAGCTGATAGTTCGATTCGCCTGCCACACGGTTCATTTCGTTGACAAATTCCGGGTCGTCTATCTGCGATGCGTTCTTCAGAAGGGCAATGGCGTTTTCGGCGGCTTCGGCATAGTTGGCGTTAAGGAATTCGATCTGCGCAAGATAATAGTTGGCTGTCACGGTGGGCATTCCGTCGGGGCGCACCTGGCGCAGCAGGCTGGCGCCGCGTTTGTAGTCCCCCTTGGCATATGCCACATAGCCCTGGTAAAAACGGGCCTCGTTGGCATAATCCGCCGACGATGCCAGGCGGCTGTAGATGGCGTCGGCGGCATCGTAGTCGCCGAGTTTCAGCAGGCAGTAGGCTTCGTGATACATCGCATCGTCGGCCTGAGAGCTGTTGAGCGCATCGGTGGCCACCTGCCGGTAGGCCTTCAGTGCGTAGGCGTATTCCCCACGGTCGAACCATGCATCGGCCACACCGAGCAGCGCTGTCTGGCGCCATGCCGAGGCGGGATAATCAGCAAGGAACTGTTCAAGCAGCTTCATGGCGTCGGCTCCTGGCACACTGAGTGCCGCAAGCGCCTGCGCAACGCGGGCTTTTTCCGTCTCGGAAGCGGTGGGGAACATGTCGAGCGCCTTGTTGAGCTGGTCGAGCGAACCACGGAAGTTGGCGCCGGCAGGCATGGCCACGCCGCGCTCCACAAATCCGGGGGTATGCGGCGAGTTGATTCTGCCAGTTCCGGCATTGACCGGCTGCATGGCTGTGGCATTCATTGCAATCCCGATGGCAAACGCTGGCAGAAGCCCTGCTCTCAGAGCCTTGGCCGTGGTTGCGGGTATCTGATTTTTTGCAGACACCGGCATGCCGGTGTTGAAAAAGGAGTGTTTCATTGTAAGCAGATTGTTTGATTGCAAATTTACAAAAATTATCAGAACTTCTCAGCTCTTATCCGAGCTTATCCGAACTTATCAGAGTAATTAAAGTTATCTGAATTATCCGAGTTTATCAGAACTTATAAAAGCTTATTAGTTTAAGCTGCGGAATAAATTCTGATAAGCTCTGATAAATTCTGATATGTTCGGATAAGCCTGGATAAAAAGCAAGGCGATGTGCGGGGGCACATCGCCTTGGGGTTTGTTTGGGCGCTGACATCTTAAAGTGCGATGCAGCATCTTAAAGATGCTTAGCGGCATCTTAATGTGTCAGCAGCATCTGAAGTGCTTTAGCGGCGTCCTTTCGAGTTGTTTTTGCGCTGTGCGGCCTGCTGCTCGCGGAGCATGGCCTGCTGGCGGCGCTGTGCCTCTTCAAGGCGGGCCATGAAGCCCGATTTCTTTTTGGGCTTGGCGGCGTTGGCCTTGAGCTGGGCGCGCACCTTCTCATCGTTGATGCAGGCACGGAAGATGTAGGTCTGCAGGATGGTGATGAGGAGCGACAGGAAGTAGTAGTAGCTCAGACCGGAAGCGTAATCGTTGAACACGAACAGGAACATCACCGGCATGAGGTACATCATCCATTTCATGCCAGGCATGCCCGACGAGTTGGGCTGGTTCTGCATGTTGATGCGGGTGTAGATCACGTTGGTGGCGGTCATGAGCAGACAGAACAGGCTCACGTGGTTGCCGTACCAGGGTATGGTGAACGGCAGGGTGAAGATGATGTCGGGTGCGGCAAGGTTTTGTGCCCACAGGAACGACTGTCCGCGCAGTTCTATGCACGAGGGGAAGAACCAGAACATGGCGATGAGGATAGGCATCTGCAGCAGCATGGGGAGGCAGCCCGAGAAGGGCGATGCCCCGGCACGCGAGTAGAGTTCCATCGTTTTCTGGTTGCGGGTCATGGCGTTTTCCTGACCGGGGTATTTCTCGTTGATTTCCTTGATTTCAGGTGTGAGCACACGCATTCTTGCCTGCGACACAAGGCTCTTGTAGGTGAGCGGGAACAGAATCACCTTGATGAACAGTGTGAGCAGGAAGATGATGAGTCCGTAGCTTGTGATGAATTTGCTCAGGAATGTGAACACCGGGATGATTATCAATGTGTTGATCCATCGGAAGATGGGCCAGCCCAGAGGAATCAGGCGGGTGAGGTCGAGGCTCTCCTCATGTTCGGGGTCGATCTGCTTGTCGAGGCTCGAGAGCAGGGGGTAGAGGTTCGGGCCGAAGAAGATGTCGATGCTCACGGGGTTGGCCGACGTGGAGCTGTAGTCCATCGTGGCTGTGGCCGAGAGGTCCTTGACGAATTTCGGGTCATCCTTCAGTTCGCGCGATGTCACCTCGGCGCCGATGAAGTCGCCTTTAGGAATCATCACGCTCGAGAAGAACTGGTTCTTGAAGGCAACCCAGTCAAGGCGCTGGTTGAGCTTTTCGGAATGTTCGCCCTGTGCGCTCACATCGTCGGGGGAGTCGCCTGAATATTTGTAGTGGATGCCGGAATTGCGCTCCTCGAATGTGCGTCCACGCTCGTTGCGGCCCATGCGCTGATGCCATTGCATCTCAACAGTGGCCACACCCGACGGAATCACGGTGGCCATGTTCTGCTGCAGCATCTCCATCTTCACCACATACGAGCCTTTGGGCAGGGTGTAGCGGAGCGCCCATTCGGCGCCTTTGCCAAGGTCGAGCTTCATAATCACCGTGGAGTCGTTGACCACTTCGGGAGTGAAATAGAAGTTGGAGGTGTCGAACCGCTGTGAGGCCGAGGTGAGGATGAAGTTGTAGGCAGCCTCGTTCATTTCCCACACATTGACGCGTGTGGTGTCGATTTTTTCGGAGGTAGCCGATTCGGGGAGATAGTTGTAGTAGTCGAGCAGTGTGGCCTGGGCTATGTTGCCTCCGTGCGAGGAGATCTGCAGGCTCAGCACATCATTTTCGAGTGTGACAAGCTGCTCGTCGCCGTTAAGATAACGGGCGAAGCCCTTGTAGCGGTCGGCGTCGGTGAGGGCCGAGCGGAGGTTGGCGATGGCTGTTCTGCGGTTCTCGGGCGTGAGGTCGGCCCCGAACTGCGAGTTGACCACTGCATCGTAGCTCAGTGTGGTGTCGGCAGCCTCGACGGTGCCGCTCACTGTGTTGTCGGCAGCCAGTGTGAGGTTTACGGTCTTGGTGCGGTAGTTGAGCGAGCCGGAGGCTGTGGTGTCGGCAGTGGCGCCTACCGAATGAATCAGTGCGGGCACAGATGCCGCCTCGGCTGCTGTGATACTGTCGATGGCGAAAGCACGTGCCGCTTCGGCTGCTTCCTTTTCCTGCTGCTCAACAGCTTGTTGCTGCAGTTCCTGCTGTAGCTTTTCTTGGTCGCTCTGGTTGAGCCACATGAATCCGAAGATTACCAGACCCATCAGAAGCATGCCAAGGAGAGTGTTTTTATCCATGATTTATGTTAGGGGTTACTGTTACGTTGATTATTTGCGCTCGTCGCTGTAGGCTATGGCCGCGTTGACGAAGCTGCGGAACAGGGGGCTGGGGTGTAGCACCGTGGAGCTGTACTCCGGATGGTACTGTGTGCCCAGAAACCAGCGTTTGCCGGGGATTTCAACCACTTCCACAAGGTGCGACAGCGGATTCTCGCCCACGCAGAGCATGCCGGCCTTTTCGAATTCCCCGCGGTATTTTTCGTTGAACTCGAAGCGATGGCGGTGGCGTTCGCTCACATGCTCGGTGCCGTAGGCGGTGGCTGCAAGCGAGCCTGGACGCAGGTCGCAGTCGTAGGCTCCCAGACGCATGGTGCCTCCCATGTTCGAGATGCTTTTCTGTTCCTCCATCAGGTCGATCACATTGTGGTGTGTGGTGGAGTTCATCTCTGTGGAGTTGGCATCGGCATAGCCCAGCACATTGCGGGCGAATTCAATCACCATGCACTGCATGCCCAGGCAGATGCCGAAGGTGGGCACATCGTGCTCGCGGCACCATTTCAGGGCCACGAATTTTCCCTCGATGCCGCGCTGGCCGAATCCCGGCGCGATAATCACGCCGTCCATGTCGCCGAGGGTGCTGTCAACGTTCGATTCGTCAAGCTTCTCCGAATGGATGTAGCGCAGGTCGAGTTTGTGGTCTGCATATATTGCGGCCTGGAAAAGCGCTTCGTTTATGGATTTGTAGGCGTCCTGCAGTTCCACGTATTTCCCGACAAGTCCGATGGTCACAGGTTTCGTGGCGTGTTCCATCTTGCTCAGGAAGTTGAGCCACGGCGCCATATGGGGTTCGCTTTCCGATGGCGTGTGGGTGAGGCGGAGCACAATCTCATCGAGATGCTGTTCGTGCATCTTCACGGGTACAAGATAGATTGACGGTACGTCGATCGATTGCACCACATCCTCCGGCGCCACGTTGCAGAACAGCGCGATTTTGGCGCGTACTTCGGGGGTGATTTCGTGCTCTGTCCGCAGCACCAGGACATCGGGCTGTATGCCGAGTTCCTGCAGCTGCTTTACGGAGTGCTGCGTAGGCTTGGTTTTCAGTTCCTTTGCGGCAGCTATGTACGGCATATAGGTGAGGTGTATGCAGAGACTGTCGGCACCGAGCTCCCACCTCAGCTGGCGCACTGCCTCAAGGAACGGGAGCGATTCAATGTCGCCTACCACGCCGCCTATCTCGGTGATGATGAAATCGTAATCGCCTGTGTGTCCAAGCTGTTTCACTCGGCGTTTGATTTCGTCGGTGATATGGGGTACTATCTGTACGGTTTTGCCGAGATAGTCGCCTCGGCGTTCCTTGTCGATCACGCTTTGGTAGATGCGTCCGGTGGTCACGTTGTTGGCGCGGGTGGTGCGGATGTCGGTGAAACGTTCGTAGTGCCCGAGGTCAAGGTCGGCCTCGTGACCGTCCACCGTCACGTAGCATTCGCCATGTTCATAGGGATTGAGGGTTCCAGGGTCGATGTTGATGTAAGGATCGAATTTCTGGATTGTTACTTTAAATCCTCTTGCTATCAGCAGGTTGGCGAGCGAGGATGAAATGATGCCCTTTCCGAGCGATGAAACCACGCCGCCAGTGACGAAAATGTATTTTGTGCTCATTGCAGAGTGTTTTTAATGAACATTTTTTCCAAGCTGCAAAGGTAAGAAAAAAGTTCGACACTCCGCATCTGCGGAGAACTATTGTTCAGGCGAAATCAGAGCGACTCCACGCGGCGCTTGAAAGCCACCATGCGGATGGCTGTCTCGGCAGCCTCCACCCCTTTGTGGCCCATGGGGCCGCCGACGCGCTCAAGTGCCTGCTGTTCGTTCTCCACTGTGAGCAGTCCGAAAATAACGGGGATGGTGCAGTCGGAGTTGAGTTCGGTTACGCCCTGTGTGACGCTCTGGCATACGTAGTCGAAGTGAGGTGTGTCTCCGCGGATTACGCAGCCGAACACGATCACCACGTCGAAAAGCTCGGTCTCGATGAGCTGTGAGGCTGCGAAGGTCAGTTCCACTGCGCCCGGCACGTCGAAGCATTCCACATCGTTTTCCATATCGAACCCCTGGTTGGCGAAAAGGTCGAGCGCGCCCTGACGCAGCTTGGAGGTGACATGGCCGTTCCATTCGGCCGTGACGATGGCCACCCGCATGTTCTCTACCTTTGGCAGCGGGCTTGATGGCGTTGCGCCTGCTATTGCTGTTGACATAATGGTTATCTGATAAAATTATTGACCGCTTATTTGAGGTAAAGCCGGAATTGCCCTGCAATATGCTTGAAGTGAGCAGAGGTGATAGCTGTCGATCTGTAGGGACATGCCTTTGGCATGTGAGGCAGGCGTGGACAGATGGTCTGCGAATCATCATTGATTCACATGCCAAAGGCATGTCCCTACAATAAGGCGAATGCATTATCATGGAAAGCGGTTAATATCCATGCACCGGCATTCAGACTTGTGTGGCTTATTTGCCGCTCTTGCCTCGGGCCGCATCGCCGAGGTAGCCTCCGTGATGGCGCAGGGCATAGTCGTGGGGGGTGAACCCGGTGCGGTTCATCACGTTCACCACAAGGATGTCGCCGATGACGGTCATAAGTGTGGTTGAGGTGGTGGGGGTCAGGCCAAGGGGGCAGACTTCGGGGGCGCCGCCGGTGAAGAGTGTGGCGTCGGCCAGTTCGGCCAGGGGGCTTTGCGCATGTCCTGTGATCACGATGATGGGCACGTTGGCAATGAGGTTGCGTGCGAGTGCCACAAGCTCAAGTATTTCGCGAGTCTTGCCGGAATTGGAGATGAGCAGCATCACATCGTTGGGCTGAAGCACGCCGAGGTCGCCGTGCTGGGCTTCGGAGGGATGGAGGTTGACGGCCGGAATGCCTGTGGAGCTGAATGTTGTGGAGATATTCATGGCTATTTGGCCAGCCTTGCCCATTCCGGAGGTGACAAGCTTGCCGCCGCGGCGGTGCACATGTTCCACTATGAGTTCCACAGCTTTGTCGTAATCTGCGGAATAGGGTATGTTGAGGATTGCGCTACTCTCGGCCTGGAGGATTTTGCGCATCGATTGTTCTATTTCCATAGTCTAAGGTTCATGAAGCCGTGGGTTGGCGGCTTCGGGTGTTGCAAATTTAATGTTTTTGGCTATAACGGCCAAATCGGCGGCTCATGTCAGCTCTCCATTCGTGCCAGTCCGGCTGTCCATTCCGGACGAAGCTGTGCCGATGTGGCTGTTTCGGGGTCGAATGCCGCCAGCACCACCGTCGCCGCGCATTTCACATCGCCTGTGTCGGGGTTCACCACGCGCTGTTCGAGTGTGAAGCTGCGTTGCGATATGCGCACGCATGCGGTGAGCACCACCACCGGCTCGTTGAAGTAGGTGGGCGAGTAGAAGTTTACGTTTATGTTGACGATTACTGCCGCTATGTCGGAGTCAGTCTCCACCTTGTGACCCAGTGCAGCCTCGAAGTATTTCACTTTGGCCAGGTCGAGATACTGCATGTAGGAGGAATTGTTGACATGGCGGAAAATGTCGAAGTCGTTGAAGCGGGGCTGTATCTCCACCATGTGGTGCCAGGGGTGTTCGGCCACCGGCACGCGGGGATTGTTGCATTCGGGTAGTTGTATAGCTTTCATATGATTCACGATGCACGATTCACGATGCATGATTTTTTATGATTCACGATTCACGATGCACGATGCATGATTTAGTATTCAGAATTCTAATCTTTATTATTATCTGTTTCTATTCTTCATTCCTTTGTTCAGTGGATCTGG
>DBFWRP010000309.1:0-1009 GCA_048222005.1 Muribaculaceae bacterium
GAATTAAAATTTTTCGGGGGAAAAGCACTCTCACGTTTGGTATTCATTCTTCATCAGTCTGATTCCATCGTACGGCAACAGATTCACAACATCACAAAAAGTTATAGTTATTATGAAACATCACATTCCAGAATTTCTGACAAAGGCGGTGATGGCATCGGTGCTTGCCTTGATGCCTCTTGCAGCTTTCGCGCAGGAGAAAGCGGTGGTGATGCTGGCCAAGGACGGCTCCACCTACGAGCTTGCCATGAGCGCGGTTTCGCGCATAGACTTCGGACAGACCGAGGTAACTATGTCGGGAACAGCAGGCCAGAGCAAAGCGATGTCGTACACCGACATTGACCGCATTCTTATCGGGGCGCCAAAATCCGGCCTTGCCGATCTCATTGCAAGAGGTGAAGTTGCCGTTTATCCTTCGGTCACCACCGGACCGCTCACTATCGAAGGCGTGGAAGCCGGTACGGAGATTGCCGTCTACGACCTCAACGGCATGCTCGTAAAGCAGACCCGTGCCGCCGACACTACCGTGCAGCTCGACCTCTCGGGCGCAGCCGCAGGCATGATGATTGTGCGCGTAGGCAAACACCCCGTCAAGATAATCAAGAAATAACACTCAACAACACAGAAACTTAAACGCAATGAAAAAATATATACTCGTAACTGCTATTGCAGCGATGGCGTTGGCCGGATCGGCTCAGGAGACCATGTATCTCATCAAGGGCAATCAGGTCGTGGCTAAATACAATGTAGCCGATGTGGATTATGCGGCATTCAAGCTCCCCGACGGCGTCACCGACATAACAGGCGAAGGACAGGTGCTCAGCAAAACCTATATCAGCGCGTCGCCCGTGTATCACGGCACTCTCGACGGGTGCGGAAGCTTCCAAATCCAGTTCTCCACAAAGGATATAATGAACGAGAACCCGCCGCTCGATTTCATGTATCTCGACATCACCACACCGCTGGTTACCGACATCAAGAACATCCAGATAGCCGATGGGACCTATAC
>DBFWRP010000031.1:0-2207 GCA_048222005.1 Muribaculaceae bacterium
CGCCAACATCGCGCTGGCCGTGAAGGAAGAGCTGGGCATCCCCGTGCTCACCGGTATGTACGAGGAGAACCCCGGTGCCGACCTGAAGGACAAGGTTCTCATCGTCGCCACCACCAACAACGCCGCCGGTATGCGTAAGGCTGCCCCCACCATGGCCAAGCTTGCCATGAAGCTGATGAAGGGCGAAAAGCTGGGCGCTTCCTGCGAAGACGGTTACATGAACAACGGCATCCGCGTCAACTTCTTCGAGAAGGAGCGTGGTTCCAGGCGCGCTGTGAAGATGCTGCTCAACAAGCTTGCTGACAAGCCCTTCACTACCGAGTATCCCATGCCTTCGTTCGACCGCGTTGCCCCCAATCCCGCTGTTAAGGATCTGAGCAAGGCAGTTATCGCGCTGTGCACCAGCGGCGGTATCGTCCCCAAGGGCAACCCCGATCATATAGAGTCCTCCTCCGCTTCCCACTATGGCGAATACTGCATAGCGGGTGTTGAGAACCTGACTCCCGATAAGTACGAGACCGCTCACGGCGGATACGACCCCGTATACGCCAACGAGGATCCCGACCGCGTACTGCCCGTCGACGTCATGCGCGAATTCGAGCGCGAAGGCAAGATTGGCAAGCTGCATGATTACTTCTACACCACCGTCGGTAACGGTACTGCCGTTGCCAACGCCAAGAAATTCGCTGCTGAGTATGCTCAGAAGCTGAAGCAGGCCGGTGTTAACGCTGTAATCATGACCTCGACCTGAGGCACCTGCACGCGTTGCGGTGCAACGATGGTTAAGGAAATCGAAAGGGCCGGTATCCCCGTGGTTCACGTGTGTACCGTTACCCCCATCTCCATGACGGTCGGCGCGAACAGGATAGTTCCCGCTATCGCCATACCTCACCCCCTGGGCAACCCCGCCCTCACTCCGGAGGAAGAATACAACCTCCGCAAGAAGATAGTCAACCGCGCCCTCGAAGCGCTGACTACCGAAGTTCAGGATCAGACCATTTTCGAGGTTTGATCGTAAACTGAAACGGGGCACTTAAACCGAACTCACGTCCCGCGGCCCGTAACAGGGCCGCGGGCGGAGAAATAAATGATTCGGAGCGAAGAATATGAGCAAGATCTATGACGTGATAGTCCTTGGCGCGGGTCCTGCGGGATTGACTGCCGGTCTGTATGCCGGCCGCGCACGCCTCAGCACACTTATTATCGAAAAAGGCCAGGATGGCGGCCAGATTGCCATCACCAATGAAATTGAAAATTACCCCGGCGCACAGCTTGAGGGCGAATCAGGCCCCAGCCTTATCGCCCGCATGACGAAGCAGGCCGAAAAGTTCGGCGCAGAGCGTGCGCGCGATTCTATAAAGAGCGTTGAGCTCACGGGCGATGTTAAAAAGCTCGTCGGCACCAAGGGCGAGTATTATGCCAAAACCGTTATACTGGCCACCGGTGCTTTCCCCCGCCCCATAGGCTGCAAAAACGAAGGCAAGTTCGTTGGCAAGGGCATTTCCTTCTGCGCCACTTGCGACGCCGCTTTCTTTGAAGGCATGGAAGTTTACGTTGTCGGCGGCGGCGATGCGGCCGTTGAAGAGGCAATGTACCTGACAAAGTTTGCCCGCAAGGTCACCATCATCCACAGGCGCAACGAGCTGCGCGCTGCTAAGTCCATACAGGAAAAGGCCTTCAAGAACGAGAAGCTGCACTTCATGTGGGACACCGTGGTTGACGAAGTAGATGGCGACGAGATACTGACCAAGATGGTAGTTAAGAACGTCAAGACCGGCGAACTGACCACCATAGAGGCTGACGAGGACGACGGAATGTTCGGCCTGTTCGGCTTCATAGGCCTGCTGCCCAACACCGCCCTGTACGAGGGTCAGGTGAATATGGAAAACGGTTACATTCCTACCGACGACAATATGCATACAAACCTTGACGGCGTATACGCCGCGGGTGATTTGCGCGTAAAGAGCCTGCGACAGGTTGTGACTGCCGCTGCCGATGGCGCTATCGCCGCCATGCAGGCAGAAAAATATATTGCGGATCACAAGGAATAAGTTTATCATAATAGGCAAATAATCCAAGGAGGATATAACGATGCTGGAAGTTGATAAAAACACATTTGAAGCGGAAGTGCTTCAGGCCCCCGGTAAGGTGCTGGTAGATTTCTATGGCGACGGTTGCGTACCCTGCGCCGCCCTTATGCCCTATGT
>DBFWRP010000310.1:0-1467 GCA_048222005.1 Muribaculaceae bacterium
GTAATATATCGCTCTGAACTTGTCGTTCTTGATGATTGAAACAAAAATATCAATTGAAACGTGGCCGTCTTTGCGCACGGTAAGGGATGCACCGACCCATGTGAGCCAGATGCAGAGGAAGCGGATGGCTTCTTCCGCCCAGGTGATTGAAAGGTTCAGGATAAAGCGGGAAAAAACGCTTATTCCTCCGACAAGGACCATGCCGAAAAAGAACACGAAACACGCGAATTCCGTTATCTTGTCAACGATCCTGTCGACCTTCAAGAAAGTATTTACTATCTTATTCAAGGTCTCACTCCTCATTAGCAATATACGGGGCCGAAAGACCCCGTATATTTTCTTCTTAGCTATCTCGATTCTGCTTATGTACCGCAGCTAAGCTTATGCGCCCTTCTCCTGAAGAGTCTTGATCAGGTCGCCAAGACCGTACTGGGTAGCATACTGATCGTACAGGGGCTGCTCGGCCTCGATCATGAGGGCGCGCTCTTCGGCGGAGATCTCATTGATCTCAACGCCGCCGGCAATCATCTTATCAAGCGCTTCAGCGTCGGCGACCTTGCGGCTCTCGACCTGGCTTGCGGAGATCTTTGCGCACTCGGTCAGGATGATCTCCTGCAGGTCAGCGGGGATGGAATCCCACTTTGCCTGGTTGATGGAGATGATATGGATGGTGCCCATGTGGTTGGTCTTGGAGAAGTACTTGGTGACTTCCTGCAGGTTTGCATCAACAAGGGTAGAGGGGTCGGCCTCGCAGCCGTCAACGACACCGGAGGAAATGGAGGTGTAAGCCTCGGACCATGCGGTGGTGGTAGCATTTGCGCCAAGGTTCTTCCAGGTCTCAACATACATGGTTATCTCGGGAACGCGCATCTTGATGCCGGAGACGTCTGCTAGAGAGGTGATGGGCTTGGTAGCCATCATCGCGCCGCGGATGGAGGCAGTGGTGCAGAACAGGGGCTTTACGCCGGAGTCGGCCATGAACCCTGTGGAAGCCTCAAGAATGGTCTCGTAGCAGGCGGCTTCACCATCGATGCCGTTGTACAGGAACGGCAGGCCGAACACTGCCATTTCGGGAACGTTCAGTGCGTTTGCCCAGGTCGGACCATCGGACAGGCCCATGTCAAGGGTACCGAGGGTGACCATCTCGGCCATCTCACGCTCGGAGCCAAGCTGGCTGGAGGGATAGATGGTCATTTTGATGCGGCCGTCGGATGCAGCAGCCAGATTATCGGCCAGCTCCTGAAGAGCCGCGGCCTCGTTGTGGGAAGCGGAGTAAATGTGGCCGAGAGAGATCTCTACGGTCTCAGTGGAAGCTGCGGGGGCTGCATCGGCTGCGGGAGCCGCTGCGGTGTTGTTGGCTGCAGGTGCTTCGGTTTTGCCGCATGCGCACAGGGCGAACACCATAAGCACAGCCAGTATAAGTGCTATTGACTTTTTCATGTCTTTCCTCCTTAAATAGTATTGTGT
>DBFWRP010000311.1:0-1478 GCA_048222005.1 Muribaculaceae bacterium
GTCGTAGCCCGGTGCAATATCGGTCACAAGAGGGCCGAGGACATAGAACGGAGCGCCCATGCAGATGGTCTGCTGTACTTTCATATTGGCCGCAATCTGATCCATCGGAACGTGGCCCGGTCCCTCAACCATAACCTGAACGTCTTTCTCCCAGGCACGTTTGGTGAGTTCGCCGAGGCGCACCAGCTCTTCAATCTGGCAGACATCCGTTGCGTCGGCAAGGCAGCCAGGACGGCAGGCGTCACCGAGAGAAATGGTCACATCGTATTCACGGCAGATATCGAGAATCTCATCGTAATACTCGTAGAACGGATTCTCCTCGCCGGTCATGCACATCCAGGCGAACACGAGGGAGCCGCCGCGGGAGACAATATTCATTTTCCGTTTGTGTTTGCGGATCTGATCGATGGTTTTTCTGGTGATGCCGCAGTGCAGGGTGACGAAATCGACACCGTCCTCGGCATGGAGGCGGATGACGTCAATAAAATCTTTGGCGGTCAGCGTATCCAGGTCTCTCTGGTAATGGATCACACTGTCATATACCGGTACGGTGCCGATCATGGCCGGACATTCGGAGGTCAGTTTCCGCCGGAACGGCTGCGTATTGCCGTGGCTCGACAGGTCCATGATGGCTTCTGCGCCCATATTGACCGCGGAGAGTACCTTCTGCATCTCCACATCGTAATCTTTACAGTCTTTCGAAACACCGAGATTTACATTGATTTTCGTGCGCAGCATCGAGCCGATGCCCTCCGGATCGATGCAGGTGTGCAGCTTATTGGCCGGAATGGCAACCTTTCCGCTGGCAACGAGCGGCATCAGGTCTTCCACGGCCATATACTCTTTTTCTGCGACTTTTTTCAGCTCCGGTGTTACAATGCCGCGGCGTGCGGCGTCCATCTGTGTTGCGTAATTGCGTTCCATCTGTTGTTCTCCTTTATTTTCAAAATCAGATCCGGTAAGCGTGGTTCAGCGGTCCCGAGCCGTGGCCGAGATCCATCATGCTCGCGAGTGCGCCCGAAATATACTCTTTTGCGGCGGAAATGGCATCCGGAAGGGAAAGCCCCTTTGCGAGCCCCGATGCGATGGCGCTGGAGAGTGTACAGCCGGTGCCGTGTGTGTTCGGATTGTCGATGCGTTTTCCGGTGAACCAGGTAAATGTGCCGTTGTGATATAAAAGATCGTTGGCATCATTGATACTGTGGCCGCCCTTTAACAGAACGGCACAGCCGCAGGAATCCCCGATCTCTTTTGCGGCGCGTTCCATATCGCTTTCCGACTGGATTTTGATGCCGGAGAGAACTTCTCCCTCTGGGATATTCGGTGTGATGACTTCGGCCAGAGGAAAGAGCAGTTTTTTCATCAGGTCAGGCACGCCGCCCGAAGCGAGCGCGGAGCCGCTTGTAGCGACGAGGACCGGGTCCACAACGATGTGTTTGGCCTGGTAGAAGCGAAGCCGTTCGGAGATGACTTCGATC
>DBFWRP010000312.1:0-4611 GCA_048222005.1 Muribaculaceae bacterium
CCTGTACAAAGTTAATTATTTTTATTGCATTTAAGCGTATCGGGATTATTGATAGTGTTGACAAGAGAAGTCTGGCTATGTGCCGACTACCAAAACTTGTGGCAGACAGCATTGCAATAGATTGATTTACAGGTGTGGTGACAGGGTGCTTTACTACTTTTGCGGTATATGCGATTGATTGTTGGCGATATAATTGCTAACTTCGCAAATGAAGGCTGGGATTGCCGGTTCTCCTCTCTGCAGATTGCCGGAGTCCCTGCCTGTAGAGGTTGAATCTATTCCATCAAGATAAACTGTCATTATCAATAATAGCATGAAAAATCCATTCGGTTTCGGAAACTTCGGTTTTCTATTTCTATGCATTCTGAGCGCGGTGAGCGGATTTGCAGCCGGCGCACAGAATCCGGTGGCCCGCGAGGAAGCTACCGTGCGTTCGGGCAATGCACGTTTCACGGTGCTCACGCCTGAAATGATACGCATCGAGTATAGCGACAAGGGTGTGTTCGAGGACCGCGCCACCTTCGCCATTCAGAACAGGGAGATGGACGTGGTGCCATCTTTTACGCAAAAGGAGGACAACGATTTCCTGTACATCGAAACCGACCGGATTAAACTCAAATACCGCAAGGGTACGAATCCTGCCACCGACCCCGCTTCGCCTGAAAACCTTACCATCACCATGCCGCACAACGGACAGGAGGTGGTGTGGTATCCCGGCAAACCGGACCCACTGAATCTCAAGGGCACGTGCCGCACGCTTGACGGCAGCGACGGCGACAACAAACGCTCTGAGCTTGAAAACGGTGTGATTTCACGTTCGGGATGGGCCGTGATTGATGATTCATGGGCGTCTACCCGCCCCGACGGCAGCCGGTCGTTTGCTCTTGAACCAAACGATGAGATAGGTTTTGAATGGTGGAGCGAGCGGAAAGACCCGCAGGCACTTGACCTCTATTTCATGGGATATGGCTCGGATTACAAGAAGGCGTTGGCCGATTTCACCAAAATCGCAGGGAAAATCCCCCTCCCTCCGGCCTATGTGTTCGGCTACTGGTACAGCCGCTATGCATCATATTCCGACGAAGATTACCGCCGGATTATGGCCGAGCTGAAAGGAAACGACATCCCAACAGACGTGCTGATTCTCGACATGGACTGGCACTGGAACGGCGACAAGGGCTGCGATTCGGAAGGCCGCGGAGGCTGGACCGGATGGTCGTGGAATACAAACCTGCTATCCAATCCTCAGAAGCTGCTGGACGACATTCACGCCAACAATCTCCGTGTGTCGCTCAACCTCCATCCTGCCGACGGCGTGAACAGCGTGGAGTCACCCCGCTATTATGAGGCCATGAAATCGGAACTTAACGGCAAATACGACACCGACGGCAACATTGCCTGGAGCATCGACTATCCTGACTTCACAAAATCGTTTTTCAGGAACATCATACGCGAGCATGAGCAGGAGGGTGTTGATTTCTGGTGGCTCGACTGGCAGCAGCATCTCACAAGCCATGCCACTCCCGGTCTGGGCGAGACTTTCTGGTGCAATCATGTTTTCTTCAACGACATGAAGAAAAACCGGTCCGAACACCGCCCCGTGATTTTCCACCGTTGGGGAGGGCTCGGCAGTCACCGCTATCAGATCGGATTCTCCGGCGATGCCCTGATCAACTTCCCCACACTCGCATTCCAGCCCTATTTCACAGCCACGGCATCGAATGTAGGCTACGCCTACTGGGGCCATGACCTCGGCGGCCACGCTTTCACGGATGAAAAGATTGTGAATGACCCGGAACTCATGCTCCGCTGGATACAGTTCGGCGTATTCACCCCCATATTCCGTAGCCACGCCACCAAGGATGAGCGGATTGAACGCCGCATGTGGAAATTCAGCAACTTCCCCCTGATGCGTGAGGCCGTGAAACTCCGCTATGCCCTTTTCCCCTACATCTACACCATGGCACGCAAAACCTTCGACACCGGAGTAGGGATATGCCGTCCGCTTTACTACGAGTATCCCGACAACGACGAAGCCTACACATATGAAGGGGAATATCTTTTTGGCGACAACATACTTGTGGCACCCATTACGGAGGCCGCACAGGATGGCCAAACGAGCCTGAAGGAAATATGGTTCCCGAAAGGGAAATGGTGGAGCGTCGCCACCAACGAAATGATAGAGGGACCATGTGTGCGTACCATGCAATTTGCGGATAAAGACATCCCCTACTTCTACCGGTCTGGCGCAATGATTCCGCTCAATCCCCAGTCGGTGAAACGGGTCACCGACAAACCGTCGCAGATGGTGCTTGACATAGTGGCAGGTGAAAATGGCGACGACATATTATATGAGGACGAGGGAGACAACAGCGATTACGCCACACGATTTGCCACCACGCAGCTGCGGCACAACGTTGACGGCAAGACGGAAACCTGCGTGATTGCACCCCGACAGGGCGACGCGACAAATCTCGTGGAACGCCGGTCGTGGACGGTGAATCTTCTTAACGCCGCGTCGCCGGCAGAGGTCAGAGTAAACGGCAAAATTATTGACCAATCAGGCTGGGATTACAATGCAGCCGAAAGGAAGCTCTCTGTCCGCCTCCCCGAAACGAACTGCGACACGCCCTCGGAAGTCATTGTCCGCTATCGTTAAAACGACATACAAAAAGAATTCTCCGGAAGGTGCCGGCAACCATCCGCACCCATCGGAGAATTCCACTCATAATACAGGTAATTGATTTTTAGGTAAGAAGATCCGTTCAACCCGAGGAGTTCCTGTCCAACAGGACTCCTCGTTCTGTGTAACGGCAATTAGGATTAGAAATGGGTTACAAATTCGAGGACAAGCTTGTTTTGTTCGGAGGGGGAAGTGACTGAACCGGCCTGGTAAAAATACTGCTCATAGTTCAGGCGCACGTCGGCCTGGAGGTCTGGACGTCCAAGGCTCAATGTAATGCCACCCGTAAGCCTGTGGCGCCGTGGGTCGTCGACCACAAGCAGGCCACTGTCGTCGGTGCTGCCGTTGCTGTGGTCGGACATGTAGTCATAACGTCCTAAAAAGGAGAGTGACACCGGGCGCTTCCTCAACGGACACCGGTAGACAACAAAAGCATCCACGGCATCAACAGCCTTGAAAGCCCCGTGGGCATAAAATTTCCTGAGATATTCAGCCTCAATGTGCCAGCGGCCTTTTTCCCAATATGTTCCGGCATCGTACATCGTCACGTTCACATCGCCGGCATTTGCCTTCTGACAACTCAGTGTGACATTAAGCTGCCGTGCAATCATTGCGGAAAGCTTGACTGAGAAATTGAAATCGTCAGTCCAGAAGTGTTTCTGGTTTGTCAGACCGGAGCCGTTGAATATGCCTCCCTCAAGAGTAAGAGGCATCTGCCGGCCTATTGTCCAGGCGCATGAGGCTCCCACATCCCTCACGTTGCCAACCTGTTTGGCTATGAATGAGCGGTTGGCAAAATATTGCAGGTGCGGCGAACGATGGGCATCGATTGTGAATGGCACGCGCATCTGGCCGAATGTGAATTTCAGCCGACTGTCCGGCTGATAGCGGATATAAGCGTCAAGCATCTTTATCGAGCCTTCATCGGAAAGATCGATCTCAGCCTTGTAGGACACTGCGGGGAGCACCTTTCCATCCACGCTCAAACGCGCGTTACGTATTTCGAAACGACTTTTACCTATTGTAGGTTCATATTCATATTTCGCCCTTATTGTACCATGAATCTGTGGTAGATAGCGTTTCACATCCGGCTCTGCCGCATCGTCTGCCGCAGCAGCAAAGGCACACGTCACAAACATCGCCGCACAGAGCAGCGTCGGTAAAAAAGATTTTTCCATGCAGTAATTTATACTCGAAATGTGAGAATTACGGTTGAAACGCCACTGTCACGACTGAAAATCCAGGTGACTCCTGCAATCGATAACCGAATGCAGATTATGCAACAGTTTCAGATACAGATACGACCGGCTGCTGTCGTCCCAGTCTTTCTCTTCCATCCGCTCGATATGCGAGGATATGGTGAACAATAAGAAATCCTTGTTGAGCGAGAACTGCAAATGCGTACAGCCGGTCAGGGCCACAACATCCTTTCGGATCACATCAAGGTCGCATCGCTGGCTCAGCGTGAGCCCGGCGCCGGGAGTGGTGAGAATGCGGCGCGAAATTTCCGCAATCCGTTCGGCGGAATCAAACAGACAGTCGCATATTCTTATCTGCTGTGCCGGAAGCCCGGCGAACGAACGCCGCATTTTTTTTAAAGCCGTCACACCTGTACGATGGTTCCTGCACGCACCCATGGCATCGCTATACACCAGAAGCTGCAATGCATTATCAATAATTACGACCGTACGCGAAAGAGCGTCGTCAATGCCATTCTGCTTAAAAGCCCCCGCCGTTGCACGGCTGCCCGCCAGCCACGGGACTATCTGTTTAACGTTCATTTATACCGGATTTTTCTTACCGCAAAGGAAGTCCGATTTTATTTCATGGCCGTTTAGTAAATACTACAAAAATATTAAATCCACCGTCGCCGGCTTCATCCCCACCACATCAGGATTTATTCCAAGCCGCAAGGAGCAGCCTGGGCG
>DBFWRP010000313.1:0-6642 GCA_048222005.1 Muribaculaceae bacterium
CCCTTTCTTTCCCCATAGGGCTTGCATCCTTTCTTTGTGCTTTTGTTCGGCGGGATTGTCCTGCGGTTGCCAGATGCGGTGGTCTTTCAGGTCGTCGGGCAGGAACTGCTGGCGGACAAAGTTGCCGGGATAGTCGTGGGCATATTTATAGTTGTCGCCGTAGCCAAGCTGTTTCATCAGTTGGGTGGGGGCGTTGCGCAGGTGCAGGGGGACGGGCAGGTTGCCTGTCTGCCGCACCAGGGAGAGGGCATCGTTGATTGCCATGTAGGCGGAGTTGCTTTTGGGGCTGGTGGCGAGGTAGATGGTGGTCTCTGCCAGTGGGATGCGTCCTTCGGGCCAGCCCACTTTCATGATGGTGTCGAAGCAGGCATTGGCAAGCAACAGGGCGTTGGGGTTTGCCAGTCCGATGTCCTCGGAAGCGGAGATGACAAGGCGACGGGCTATGAAAGCGGGGTCTTCGCCGCCTTCCACCATGCGTGCCAGCCAGTAGATGGCTCCGTCGGGGTCGCTGCCGCGAATGGACTTGATGAAGGCGGAGATGATGTCGTAGTGCATTTCGCCGTCTTTGTCGTAGGCAAGGGGATTCTGCTGGAGGCGTTCGGTCACCATCTCATCGGTGATGACCACAGGGTCGCCGGCTTCGGACTGCACAACGAGGTCGAGGATGTTGAGCAGTTTACGGGCATCGCCGCCACTGTAACGGAGCATGGCGGTAGTCTCCCTGAGCTCTATCTGCCGTTCTTTCAGTTGGACATCCGTCGTTACGGCACGTTGCAGGAGTTCCAGCAGGTCGTCCTTCTCCAGCGATTTCAGCACGTAGAGCTGGCAGCGCGACAGCAGCGGACGGATCACCTCGAACGAGGGGTTCTCGGTGGTGGCGCCTATCAGTGTCACCGTACCCTGCTCCACCGCACCGAGCAGCGAGTCTTGCTGCGACTTGCTGAAACGGTGGATTTCGTCGATGAACAGTATGGGGCTTGCCTGTGAGAAGAAACGGTTGCTCTTGGCGCGGTCTATCACGTCGCGCACGTCCTTCACACCGCTGGTGACGGCGCTGAGGGTGTAGAATGGCGTTTCCAGCTTGTTGGCTATAATCTGCGCAAGCGTTGTCTTGCCCACTCCCGGAGGGCCCCACAGGATGAAGGAGGAGATGCGTCCTGCGTCAATCATCTTGCGGAGCACCGCTCCCGGTCCTACCAAGTGTTTCTGACCGATGTATTCGTCTAATGTCTTCGGTCTGAGACGTTCTGCCAATGGTTGCATAAATCGCTAAAAGATCATCAGTATCATAAACCGTACTCCGCCTTTCTTCACTCCCGGAATGTCGGTATAGGTGAGGCGGCGCACATATTCTATATGCAGCAACTTGAAGATGTTGTAGATGCCCACGCTGGCTTCGACGTAGGGCGTATGGCCCATGACATGGCTGGTGGGCATGCCGTCGCGCATAGGGAAGAGGAACAGGTCGGAATTGCTGCTTTTGTAGGGGTTGTTCTTGTCGGTCAGTGTGCCCCACATGCCGCGGATGCGGAACATCTCTCTCCACTTCAGCTTCTTGATGAGGGGAATACGGTTGAAGAGCTTCCCGTTCATGTCGTAGCTGAGGGCGAGCGAGGCGTAACGGTCGTTCAGGAATTCCATGTTGTCGATGAGGTTGAACGATTCGTTGTTCTGGGTGATGTATGAAAGGTTTGCCATAGGCAGGTTCAGCAGCGGGAAGGGGACGGTGTTCCACTGTGCGCCTGCGCGGGCTGTGACGTCCAGCTTGCCCCATGAGCCGAACCAGAAGCGCTTGCGGATGCTGGCTTCCGTAAGGTTGAAGTTGTATTCGCCGCCCAGCACGCCTTTCAGTCCGACGGTGTGCGAAAGGGTGAAGGTGGGCGCATCCAGCGATACGGGTACGCGGCGCTGCTTGGTGTTGACAAACGTCTCACCGGGGGCATAACGCAGGGTCAGACCCAGTTCGGTGGTGGTGATGTCGTGCACCAGTGTGTTCTTCTCGTCCCACTCGCCGGGAGTGGTCCCGTTGTTCTTCCAGTATTGCAGCATGCCGGCAGGCTGGTCGTTGCGGTGGCGCGCCATGGCCTTGACGGAGAAGCCGGTGTTGGTCTCCAGTTCGTAGGTGAGGGTGGCGTCGCGCATGTACGACATCTGGTCTACGGTAGTCCATTTCCAGCCCACGAACATATTGTCCTTGTCCGTTGCCAGATACTTGTCCATGGGAGACATCACGTCGTAGGTGTACTGGAAGGCGAGGTAGTGCTTGGGGAATTCCCAAAGGACGTATTCGCGCTTGTTGAAGGAGTAGGCGGCCTGTCCGGAGTAGAACCATTTCTTGTCCCGCGTGCCGTAGGCCCCGTAACCGCTGAAACTCCAGTGAGGATGCAGGTTGCCGGTGGTCATGCCGCTGAGACGGAAGCGGGTGCCGTTCACGTAGTTACTGGTGATCATGGTGTTGATGGGTCCGAAGTCGAACTTGCTGGGGTGCTTTTTGCTGCCCGTCTCCACGAAGTTCTCTATCAGCGCCTTTGCACCGAAAATGACGTATTTGAAGCCCGGTATCTGCTCGATGCGGTTCATGAATACGTCCATGGAGCTTTCCTTTTTGGTGAGTGGCACCTGACGCACTTTGGCCCAGTATTCGTCACTCTTGGCAAGCATGTTGGCTTCCTTGATGACGTTCCCTTTCAGGCGGAAAAGACGGGGTTCTATTTCGTCGAATTTATAGTCGCTGTACTTGGTGGTGCGCTGCACTTCCAGTCCTTGTATGCCTTTCATCAGGGCGAGTTCTACGGTCATGTCGTCGTCGGTGAGCACCCAGTTGCTGTCGGGCAGTTGCTCAAACTGCTGCACGATGTCGAGGTTCTCCACGAAGTTGACGCCTGTCTTTTTGGGCAGGTTCATAATGGCTTTCTTTACGGCGTAGGTGGAGTCTTTCACCACGTACAGGTGTCCGGTGAAGCCGAAGTCCTGTGAGTTCTGGGGCACGAAAGTGAGGTGGACGCATTCTTGCTTGTCCACCATGAGCGTGTCCATGAGGTAGAACTTGTAGAAGCTGATGGCTCCGCGTCCGATGGGGCTGACGAAGCGGCGTTGCAGCAGGCGGATGTCGTCATCGTAGATGTTGACGTCGGAAAAGACGTCGGTGAGGATCGTGCCCAGCATATCGCCTGTATTGAAGAATTCTTCGATGCCGCTGGAGTTCATACCCTCGATAATGGTCTTTTCGCTTTTGGGATTCTTACGGTAGATGGTCTTGGAGGAGGTCTCCTTAATGGAGATGGGCAGGATCATCTTGTTGGTTTTGGGCGATACCTCCACCTGATCCTTGAAGAAGGAGAATTTCTTGTAGATGCCTTTCTCCATTTTCTCCGGCGTGACGTCGTTGACGGACATCTTCATCTTCTCGTACTTCTGGTACTGGTAATAGTCGTTCTCCTCCAGCTTCAGGGCTTTCTTGTTCTCGATGACTTTCTTCATGAACTCTACGGCAGGGTTGTTCTTGCGCGAGTACTTCTCTTTCTTGGGCTTGACAACAACCTCGGAGAGCATCACATCGGCAGGAGCCAGCTCCACGTTGAGTACTTTTGTGCCGGGGGCGAATTTCACTTTTTTGGTGATGTAACCTATGGCGGAGAATGTCAGCTCATTCCAGCCTTTACGAGTCTCTACCTGGTATTCTCCCTCTGCATTGGAGATGCCTCCCACGCCTTTTCCTTCATATTGTACGGTGATGTACATCAGCGGTTCGTGGGTGAGAGAGTCTGTTATGACCCCTTTTATCTGCGCCGACACACCGGTGGAGACGGATAACAGAAGCAGGAGAAGCAGAGCTATGCTATATATTTGTTTCATACATTTCATAATCAATTTGCAAAGTTAGCAATTTGCAGTTAATCAAGAAGCAAATATTTTTTAAAGAATAAGAGGGATACTTAAGAGAGAGCGAGAGCTTTTCTATATCTTTTCTCCGTTTATCAACGTCTGTACGATGCGCTCGGCTGTACGTCCGTCCCAGCGGTCGGGCAGGGTGGTGTGTTTCCAGTCGCCATGCAGCAGTTTGTCGAGAGCGGCGGAGAGGGCAATGGAGTTCTCCCCGACGAGCTCATTGGTTCCGAAACGCCACGTTTCCGGGTGTTCGGCGTAGGTGTTGAGCGTGATGCAGGGCACATCGAGGAAAGTGGCTTCTTCGGCAATGTTGCCGGAGTCGGTCACGATGCCCTTGGCCTGGTTGATGAGGAAGCCGAAGTGCAGATAGCTCTGGGGCGGCAGGATGTGCAGGTGGGGCATGTCAAGCCCCAGTGATTTTATGGCGCGTTCCACGTAGGGATGCATGGGGGCCACGACAGGCATGTCGCCAGCCTTCGCTGCCAGCGTCTGCATCAGGGAACAGAGTACGGCTTTCTTTTCCAGCAGGTCGTGGCGGTTCAGGGTGAGCAAGAGGTAGTTTCCCTTGCGCAGTCCGAGGGTGGAGAACCATAGCGGCTGCATCAGGCGGTGGCGGTTGTAGCGGATGGTGTCGATGAGTATATTGCCCACGTAGTGGATGTATTCCGGTATCATCCCTTCTTGGTTGAGGTTGCGGTTGGCCACCATTCCGGCAGTGAAGAGGTAGTCGGAAATGGCGTCTACGATCGTGCGGTTCACCTCACGCGGCATATTCATATCGAACGAACGCGTACCGGCAATGACATGGGCTACCTTCAGACCGCGCTTCTTGGCTACGATGGCGCAGCTCATGGTGGCGGTCATGTCGTCCACCACCAGCACTACTTGGGCGGGATGTCCGTTGAGTTCCTCTTCGAAAGCGAGCATAATGGAAGCCGCCACCCGCGAATGGTCGCGTCCGCTGATGCCCAAGTAAGCGTCGGGCTTAGGCATGGCGAGGTCGGAAAAGAGCGAGGCATCCAAAGTGGTGTCGTCCTGAGGACCGGTGTAGACTATGCGATAGGATATGTTTTTACCCGCTTCTCTGGCTGCGTCTATGGCGCGGCACAGGGGGGCAATCTTCATGAAGTTGGGACGTGCGCCCGATACGATGGTTATTTTCATTGCTCATATAAATTGGTGAGACAAAAATACATTTTCTTAGGGAAATTATTTGTTACTTTGCAAAAAAAGAAATCCTTTCATGCCTACATTTGTTCAGATACTCGACTTTATTGGCACATTTGCCTTTGCCATCAGCGGCATACGCCTTGCTTCGGCGAAGCGCTTCGACTGGTTCGGCGCTTATGTGGTGGGGTTCGTAACAGCCATTGGAGGCGGTACGATACGTGATCTCCTGCTGGATGTCACTCCCGGCTGGATGACAGATCCTATTTATCTGATATGTACCGGACTGGCCTTGCTGTGGGTTATCTTCTTCGGGAAGCACCTCATACACCTGCACAACACGTTCTTCATCTTCGATACTATCGGCTTGGCACTGTTTACGGTGGTGGGAGTGGGCAAGAGCCTCTCTCTGGGCTATCCCTTCTGGGTGGCAATCATCATGGGCAGCATTACCGGAGCTGCGGGGGGCGTGATACGCGATGTCTTTATCAATGAAATTCCTCTCATATTCCGTAAAGAGATTTATGCAATGGCATGCGTGGTGGGCGGTACGGCCTACTGGATATGCGAGCTGGCGGGCATGCACTCCTACGGTTGCCAGGTGATAGGCGGGATGTCTGTGTTCATCACCCGTATCCTTGCTGTGAAATATAAGATATGTCTGCCCATACTCTCCGGAAACGACGGGGAGGAAGAGGGGAAAGAAAGCTGACTTTTAGATGCCTTTTCCGGTGCTTGTGTTTGCCTGTAATGACGGTGTGCTTTCATTACAGGCAAACATTTCTTGTGACCCCAACCTGTGTTCTTCTCTTCATAGGGCCTGTTTTTATTTATCTTATGGTAATATTACTATAATTTAGCGCTAAAATCACCTCTCACGCCCGTTTATGTTGTTTCCGCATCGCCTGAAAACTGCCAAAACAGGGGGGAATATCTGTCAAATGTTAGTTTTCACCCCAAAGACTACCCGTATTCCATCCCTCCTGATTCGGAAATTTCCGTATACTTGCAACCACTAAACCTAAACGAATATTAACCATAAAAAAAATTAGCAAAGTATGAACACTTACAGTTTTAGAAAAGATTTGCTTGCAGTGCAAGAAGAACTGCTTCGCTTTGCATACAAGTTGACAGCCGACCGGGAAGAAGCGAATGATTTGTTGCAAGAGACATCTCTCAAGGCTTTGGATAACGAAGACAAATTTGAACCCGACACCAATTTCAGAGGTTGGATGTATACCATTATGCGCAACATCTTTATCAATAATTACCGGAAAATAGTTCGCGAACAGACTTTTGTGGACCAGACGGACAATCAGTATCACCTCAGCATGCCCCAGGACTCTGGTTTTGCCAGTACCGAGGGTGCCTACGACCTGAAAGAAATGCATCGCATCGTCAATGCCCTTCCACGCGACTATAAAGTCCCTTTCTCCATGCATGTGTCCGGTTTCAAGTACCGCGAGATTGCCGAACGCCTCGGCCTTCCGCTCGGAACGGTGAAAAGCCGCATCTTCTTTACGCGCCAGAAGTTGCAGGATGAATTGAAAGATTTCATCTGATAATAATTTGATAGTAGCAATATGA
>DBFWRP010000314.1:0-6866 GCA_048222005.1 Muribaculaceae bacterium
TAAATGTCCTATTAATCATATATCAGGTGTAATCGCAAGGTTAATGGGCAAAGCTAATAGACCTTCGCATTCTATGTCTGCGCGCAAAAACGAGTTCTTTTGAATGAAAGATAGGTATGTTGGGGCTAGTTGGCTGGGCAAGTATGCGTTAGGGGTCAGATAAGAGGAATTTTAATGAAGTGGTCAGGTGAGGGAGTCGATGAAGAGCATGGCGAGGACGCCGGCTACGAGGGCATAGGTGGCAGGTTTCTGGAAGCCATGGGCATGGGTTTCGGGTATCATTTCATCTGAAATTACGTAGAGCATGGCGCCTCCGGCCAGCCCGAGCAGCCCTGGAAGAAACATCCCCGACAGTCCGCCAAGCATAAAACCGCCGACCACCCCTGCCATCTCGAGCAATGCGATCGACACCGATATTCCCAGTGTGCGCCACCACCCCACACCGATCATAAGCAACGGTGTGACCACCACCATCCCCTCGGGAATGTTCTGCAAGGCTATGGATATGGCCACAGAATAGGCGGCGCCAATATTGTCGGCCTCGAATACTATGCCCGCCGCCATCCCTTCAGGCAATTTATGTATGGCGATGGCGAGCACGAACAACAGGATGCGGTGGGTTGTAGTGTCGGCCCTGTGTCGGTCCGGATCAAGACCTGTGAGCTTGTGCAGGTGGGGCATCACGCCGTCGAGCACTCCTATGAGTGCCACGCCAAGCACCACACCGATTATCACCTGCCACCATCCGGAGGTGGCAGTGGCACTCTCCACAGCCGGCAGAATCAACCCTACAATGGCTGCCGCCAGCATGGTTCCCGCGCAAAAGCCCATGAAAACATCATTCCACTTGTGCGGAATGCGTTTCACTGCCAGCCCAATGACCGAACCAACCAGCGAGGCCAGCCCGAGGCCTGCGGCCGTAACAAGAACCTGTTGCCAAAGTGTGATGTCAGACATTAGAATCCACTACCCTATGTTTCAACGATTATCCAGAATGAGAACAAGCCTCCTCACGCCGCGGCCCTGTTCCGGAACATGCGGATCAGCTCACCTAACCACAGCACAAGCGAGGTGCCGCCTATAATCCAAAGCCAATCGGTAATGCAGAGCGGTTCCACAGAGAAGAACGGACCGCCTACAGTGACGATGAATATCTGCCCGACAAGAATCACCGCAACGATGAATATGAACTCACCGCACCCTCCGAGATGCAAGGCACTACGGTGAGTGGCATATGCGCGGGCATTGAACAGATTCCAGAACTGAAGCATCACAAAGATGGTGAATACAAGGCTGAGTTCATAGGTGGTCAGACCGCTCTCCGCTCCGAAATGCTCCGAAAGCAACTGTGGAAGCGCAGTGATGTTGCCATGTTCGAATGCATAGACCAGATAGAACATCACCCCGAAGAACAGCAATCCGCACACAATGATATTGCGCCACATGGTGCGTGTGATTATAAACGCCTGCCGCGGGCGGGGCTTGGCGTGCATCACACTTTCCGACGGCGGCAGCGATGCGAGTGCCATTGCGGCGAATGTGTCCATTATGAGGTTCACCCACAGCATCTGGGTCACCGTTAGCGGCGATTCGGTGCCCATGAACGCACCGGCCATAACGATGAGACAGGCAGCCACATTGACAGTCATCTGGAACATTACGAACCGCTGTATGTTGCGGTAGAGCGAACGTCCCCACATCACGGCGCGGCCGATTGACGCGAACGAGTTGTCAACGATGGTTATATCACTGGCTTCCTTGGCCACGGAGGTTCCGTCGCCCATCGACAGGCCCACATGAGCAGCCTTGAGCGCCGGCGCGTCGTTTGTGCCGTCGCCTGTCACGGCCACCACCTGTCCCTGACGCTGCAGGGCTTCCACAAGGCGTTTCTTGTCCATGGGGCGCGCACGGGCGATGATTTTCATATCCATCACCCTGTCGTCAAGCTCCGCTTCGGTGAGTTGGCCGAATTCGGGGCCGGTGATTATGTTGCGGTCCGTATCCTCAGGCTTCCAAAGCCCGATCTGGCGTCCGATCTCCTTGGCCGTTCCAACCGTATCGCCGGTTACAATCTTGACAGCTATCCCGGCATTGAGCACCTCCTCGATGGCAGCGGGAACATCGGCACGCACCGGATCGGAAATTGCCACGAACCCGAGGAATGTAAGACTGGAGGCATCAAGCGTGGTGCCGGCGATAGGCATGGCGCCGGCTGTGACCTCCTGCCATGCGAATCCGAGTGTACGCATGGCCTGCTGCTGATAGGCAAGCAGACTTGCGTCAACGCTCTCACGGGTGGCACCTTCAGGATAGTTCCGGCAAAGGCCATACACGATTTCGGGAGCGCCCTTGACGAACAGCAACCGCTTGCCGTCCGACTTACGCTCCACAAGCGTGGCCATGAATTTGCGTTCGGTCGAGAACGGCAGTTCCGCCACCTCGCGGTATTCCTGCCTGATTGTTCTGTAGTCCACGCCCTGCGAATTGAGCCACAGCAGCAATGCACCCTCGGTGGGATTACCCAGCACCTCAGGCTTCTCCGGATTGGAGAAATCAAGCTGGGCTGTAGAGTTCATGGCGATGCCGTCGGCCACAAGCCGGCTTTCCTCATTGCCGGTCAGGCGGCCGTCGGGCAGCCCGTAGAAATTTGTGTCGTGCACCTGCATGCGGTTCTGTGTGAGCGTACCGGTCTTGTCGGTGCAGATAACGGTCGTGGCGCCCATCGTCTCGCAGGCATGCAGCTTGCGCACAAGGTTGTTGGTTTTGAGCATGCGCCGCATACTGTAGGCCAGCGACAGGGTCACCGCCATGGGCAATCCTTCCGGCACACTGACCACAACGAGCGTCACTGCAATCATGAACGACTGCAGAAGATTGGTGAGGAACGGCATCAGTTCGAACTGCGGATTGTGCACAAACCACATGCTCACGCGTCCCACAATAATAATGGCCGCCACCACATAGCTGATTTTCGCTATCAGCTTGCCCAGGCGGTCAAGCTGCTCGGTGAGCGGAGTCGTCACATTATCGTCGATTCGGGTTGCCTCGAACACCTTGCCGTTCTCCGTGTGGTCGCCTACGGCAAGCACACGCGCCACACCGTGACCTTCCATCACGCGGGTGCCGCGAAGCACATGATTGGAGGGGAAAGTGGCTTCGGCGTCAAACTGCTGCGGGTCGGTGGTCTTGTGCGCCATCGGCTCGCCGGTGAGGGTGGATTCATCCACGTTCATCGACATGGCCTCAAGCAGCTCGGCATCGGCAGGAATCTCCTCGCCGGTGCTCAACACGAGAATATCGCCCACGACTACATCACGTTTGGGCACGGATGTTGCCGAACCGTTGCGGATCACCTGCACCGGCTCGTCGTCGTTCACCTTATTGAGAATGGCAAACTCCTTGTTCGCCCTGTATTCAAAATAGAATCCAAGCCCGGTAGCAAGCAGTATGGCGATAAAGATTCCTACAGGTTCAAAAAAGACAGTACCCCCCTGATGCAACCACATATATTCGTAGATGGCAATGCCTATCGACAGCACTCCAGCCACAAGCAGGATGATAATCAGCGGGTCACGGAATTTTGCCAAAAATTCACGCCACCAGGGATTTTTCTTTGCCTCCGTGAGCACATTCGCCCCGTTGGCGGCACGACTCTCAATAACCTGCGCGTCCGTCAGGCCCTTATATACAACATTCTCCTCCATAAATATAAATCTATCTCAAACTATCATAAATCGCACTGCGACAACTATGAGCAATGCGTACAGCCCGGCGAGAGCATCGTCGAGCATAACGCCCCAACCGCCGCCTACAAGTTCGAGTTTGCGTGCGAGCGGGGTCTTTACAATGTCGATAACCCTGAATGCAGCGAAACCTATAACGGCAAGAATCGCCGTCAGCACCGGCTCACCAGTCACAGCTGCGGCAAACATCGGAATCCACGTGCCCAGAAATTCATCGATCACCACCGAACGGGGATCCTCCCCCCAGTAGCGCTCCATCACACCCGAGGTCCATGCTCCGATGAAAAAGCATCCCACCACAAGCCCCACCGTGGTCCACAGCAGAGCCACCGGCGACAGCAGCAGATAGAGCACATACCAGATGATCAGTGCCAGAAACGCGCCTGCAGTCCCCGGCGCTCCGGGAATGAAGCCTGTGCCCAGACCGGTCGACAATATCACATGAAACCAAGGCGCCTGGCCAAGCGGATGGTTGTTGTTGTTACTCATATTTCCGGATTATTTCTCGCGCATGAACACCTGTATGGGCGTGCCGCTGAAATCCCAGTTCTCACGCAACTTGTTTTCAAGGAAGCGGCGATAGGGTTCCTTGACCCACTGAGGCAGATTGCAGAAAAAGATAAACGTGGGCACTGCAGCGCCTTTCAGCTGTGTTACATACTTAATTTTGATATATTTGCCCTTATTGGCCGGTGGCGGATAAGCGCCAATGGCCTCCAGCATCACCTTGTTGAGCTGCGATGTCGACACCTCGCGCTTGCGGTTGCGGTAGACATCGACAGCCGTTTCGAGCACCTTGAATATGCGCTGCTTCGTGAGTGCCGAACCAAAAATTATCGGGAAATCGGTGAAGGGGGCGAAACGGTGTCGAATGGCTTCCTCGAAATGTTTCTGCGCCTCTGTGGATTTGTCGGCGGCGATGTCCCATTTGTTCACACATACCACCAGCCCCTTCTTGTTCTTCTGTATAAGCCCGAAGATATTGGCATCCTGAGCCTCGATGCCTCGGGTGGCGTCGATCATCAGTATGCACACATCCGACGCCTCGATGGCACGGATGGAGCGTATCACAGAATAATACTCGATATCCTCGTTGACTTTCTGCTTTTTGCGGATGCCGGCCGTATCGACCAGATAGAAATCGAACCCGAACTTGTTGTAACGGGTGTAGATGCTGTCGCGGGTGGTGCCGGCTATGTCGGTCACTATATGCCGGTCCTCGCCTATGAACGCATTGATAAGGCTCGATTTGCCTGCGTTCGGACGTCCCACGATGGCGAAACGGGGAATTTCCTCCAGATTCTCCTCGTCATCGTTAGGCTCGGGCAGCTTTTTCACAATCTCGTCCAGCAGGTCGCCGGTGCCGTAGCCGTTGACTGCGCTCACCGAATAGGGGTCACCAAGTCCGAGGCTATAGAATTCGGGCACATTGTAGAGCCAGTCGTTCGAGTCAACCTTGTTGGCCACGAGAATCACCGGCTTGCGCGACTTGCGCAGAATCTCGGCCACATGGTCGTCAAGGTCGGTCACCCCGTTCATGGCATCCACGACAAACAGAATCTCGTCGGCCTGCTCGATGGCAAGCTGCACCTGCTTGTTTATTTCGCTTTCGAAAATATCCTCGGAATTCACCACCCATCCACCTGTGTCGACGATTGAGAACTCACGGCCGCACCACTCCACCTTGCCATACTGGCGGTCGCGGGTAGTGCCGGCTGTGGGGTCCACAATGGCCTGGCGTGTTTCGGTGAGACGGTTGAAAAGGGTTGACTTGCCCACATTCGGGCGCCCTACTATTGCTACGAGTTGTGACATATCTGAATATCTACGGATTGCCGGATAATGAGACCATATCTGTAATGTCGGAGTCCAGCATCATCCCTACCGCAAAGTTAACTAATTTTTTTTATTATTCTATGTAGCCGAACGATTTGAGCTTGTTCTCGCGGTTACGCCAGTTGGGTTCCACCTTTACAAAAAGCTCAAGGTACACCCGCTTGTCGAAGAAACGCTCTATATCCTTGCGGGCCTCGGTGCCGACTTTTTTGAGCATTGAGCCGCCTTTGCCTATCAGGATACCTTTCTGCGAATCGCGCTCCACAAAAATCGTGGCCATGATGTGAATCGAGTTTTCCGATTCATCGAACTTCTCCACAATCACCTCCACCGAATAGGGCACTTCCTTGTCATAGTTTGTCAGAATCTTCTCACGGATTATTTCGGTGACGAAGAAACGGGCAGGTTTGTCGGTGAGCGCGTCCTTGCCGAAATACGGTGGCGACGGGGGAAGCAGCTCCACGATGCGCGCCATCAGGTTGGGCACATTGAAATTCTCCTTGGCCGACAGGGGGAACACCTCGGCGTTGGGCAGAATCTGTTTCCAGCGCGCCACGATGGCTTCAAGGTCGCCATTGGTTTTTAGCAGGTCGATTTTGTTGATGACCAGAAGCACCGGCACCTTCTCCTTGGCCACACTTGCAAGGAATTCGGCATTCTTGGTGGGGTCCTCCACCACGTCGGTCACATAGAGAAGCACATCGGCGTCAGTAAGCGCACCCTGCGCGAAGTTGAGCATGCTCTCCTGCAGCTTGTAGTTGGGTTTGAGCACACCAGGGGTGTCGGAGAACACAATCTGGTAGTCGGGCGAATTGACTATACCCGTGATGCGGTGGCGGGTGGTCTGGGCCTTGGGGGTTATTATGCTCATGCGCTCGCCCACGAGGCAGTTCATCAGCGTGGATTTACCCACATTCGGGTTACCTACGATGTTGACGAATCCGGCTTTGTGTCCCTCCTTGCAGCCAGCGGCAGCAGGGCATTCCACACGGTCGGTAAGGGCGGCCATCACATCCTCCGTCTGCTGACGTTCAATCTCGTCGGCTATCTTTTCTTTCTTGTCTTCTATCATAGTTATGGTTGTATTTAAATAACTGCTCAAATTATTTCACATCAACAGGCCGTGTCACAGGTCAAGCCCGCATTGCCGTGCATCTGTTTAACATAACCGGTATGCCTTTCCGTCCATTTGTAGGGACATGCCTTTGGCATGTGAATCAGGCGAATGATAATCTTTCGTAAACCGGGTTTGTTCCACGTGCCAAAGGCACGTCCCTACAAATGAGG
>DBFWRP010000315.1:0-12739 GCA_048222005.1 Muribaculaceae bacterium
GGAAAAATATTTGCGTACATCCGACGGGGTGATTTTCAAATCCTTCGATATATTGCTCTGCACCTGCTGGATGCGGTACTGGTTGCGCATCGATTCCGACATCTGTTCGCGGAATTCGGCGTAGGGCTTGCGGAAATATTCCTCAACCTTTTCTTTCGATCCGAGATTGGTCACAAGATAATTCAGACGTTGGTCCACAGCCTGTGCCACCATGGATTCCTGTACTTCCACAGTGTCGATGTCGGCCTGGTGCAGAAACAGCTTTTCCAGAGCCAGGCGCTCCGGAATCACGCAATAAGGGTCGCCTTTAAGCGGAGTTTTTTCGTAAAGCATCTGCTGGTATGCTTCTTCAATCTCACTTTTATAGATGGGCTGGTCGCCAACCATCCAGGCCACCTCTTCGACGATATTGTTGTTGGCTGCCAGGGCAGCAAGCGCCATGACGGCAGCCAGGGATGCAACGGTTGTTTTCTTGAGTTTCACGTTTGTCAGTTAGGGTGATGAATAACTTCCGGAGGCCGTAGCCGGTCGACCGGATACCGCATTGTGCGGTAAACTATGGGGTGGGCAGTATTGCCGATTTTAATCCACAAAGTTAGCGCAAACTTTGCAATTCACAAGTTGGAGCGCCCGAAAGTTTGGTGAATTGGTGTTAACGGTGCTAAAAATCTTGCATGCGGGCTGTGTGGACGCCAAATAATTTCTAAATTTGTAGGTTAAAAGCAACGAGTTTTTGAATAAACGCTATCATAGTAAGATGCCAGATTTGAATAACCCAATGTCGGGAGGTGATTTCGATCCCGACAGATTAGACAGATATAAGACTCCGTTTGACAATGACCCCGATTTGATTGACCGTGGTGCAATCGGTGGCCGCAGGAATGCAGGGCATGCCGCTGCGCAGGAACGGAATGCACGTCGTCAGCGTCAGCCGGCTGCGGAGGATGTGCCACAACGGGCACAGCGCCGTGTGGCCGAGGCAGCAGCTCCACGGCCGCAGAGGCGCGTAAAGGAGCCTGCCAAACCCCGCCGGCCGTTCCGTGAATGGGGGATAGTGCGCTTTTTGTGCGACCGCCGTTTTCACGCCGTGGTGGGTGTGGCACTCGTGTTTCTTGCGGTTTACATCGCCATAGCTGCCATATCGTTTGTGCGTAACGGCGCGGACGACCAGAGTCTGGTGAACACGATGCACGTAAGCCAGATTGTGAATTCAGGTGAGAAAACCGGAAATGCGGCAGGTCCTGTGGGTGCGCAGCTCGCCCAGTCGATGTTTGTGGAGGGGCTCGGTATAGGTTCGGTAGCCTTGATTTTTTATCTCGGACTGGTGGGCCTCGGTTTGATGGGATTCCGAAAGAACAATTTCTGGTCGCTGACCTTCAAGACCTTGCTTGTGTCCATCGCAGTTTCTATTGTGTTCGGCCTGGTGAGCCTGTGGTTCAATCTTGATGTGAATCTCGGAGGCTACCACGGCAAATATATTAATGTCGCTCTGATCGGCTATCTTGATTGGGTAGGGGCTGCCTTGATGAGCCTGCTGCTGCTGGTGACTGTATTTTACGTGTACATCAATGACCTGATGAGGCTTTACAACCGTTACCGGAGTGTCCGTCAGGCACAACGCGACAGAGCGGAACAACGAAGGCTGGAAATTGAGGCTGACCGTCGCCGTGTGCGTGAGGCTATGGCACAGGCCGATTCGGAGGAAAATCCTCCTGTAGAGCCGGTTGAGCAGCATGCCGGTAATCCCGACGGTGGAGAATCCGCCGCAGACGGGGTTGAGCCGGTTTCGCTCGGATTCGAGGATGCTCCGGCTCCTGAGCACGATATTTATGCCATCGACACCACCGATGATTATGCCGTGGCACCGGAGGAACCCCTGGCTGAAGAACCGGTTGCTTCATCAGAACCGGTTGCCGAGCCGGTAGTCACACTTGCCGAACGTATGGCCGGTAAAGTGCAGCAACCGACTGAGACTGAGGATTCCATCCCTGCGGCACATGCAGATGTTGTGGAGGATGTGGCCGCCGAAGCACCGCAGCCTGCCGAAGGACCGAGTCTTGAGGTGGTTACAAACAAAATCGAAAAGGCCGAAAAAGTCAACGAATGCGGGACGTTCGACCCGACCGCCGAGCTGTCGCGCTATGTGATGCCCGGACTTGACCTGCTGCGCGACATAGCGGTTAAAACCAACAGTGTCGACCTGGAGGAACAGGAAGAGAACAAGGACCGCATCACAAAGACTCTCAATGATTACGGCATTGCCATCAGCCATATCCATGCAACGGTAGGCCCCACCGTCACTCTTTATGAGATAATTCCAGCTGAAGGTGTGCGCATCGCCAAAATCAAGCGTCTGGAGGATGATATAGCCATGAGTCTCGCGGCATTGGGTATCCGCATCATTGCTCCTATTCCCGGCAAAGGCACCATCGGTATCGAAGTGCCTAACAAAGATCCACAGACCGTGTCAATCCGTTCGATTCTCGGGTCGAAGAAGTTTCAGGAATGCAAATATGAGTTGCCCATGGCCATGGGTGCCACTATTGCCAACGATGTGTATATCGCCGATCTGTGCAAGATGCCTCACCTGCTTGTGGCCGGTGCGACTGGTATGGGTAAGTCGGTGGGTCTGAATACTATAATCGCGTCGTTGCTCTATAAGAAGCATCCTGCTGAACTGAAGTTCGTGCTGATTGACCCTAAAATGGTGGAATTCAGCCTGTACAGTGTGCTTGAACGGCATTATCTGGCCAAACTTCCCGACGAAGAGGAGGCTGTGGTAACATCGATGGACAAGGTGCTTGCCACCCTCAACTCGCTGTGTGTGGAGATGGACCAGCGTTATCTCCTGTTGCGCGATGCCAATGAACGCACCATCCTTGACTACAACAAGCGTTTCATGGAGAAGCGCCTGAATCCGGAGAAAGGCCACCGCTACCTCCCTTACATAGTAATGATTGTCGACGAGTTCGCCGATCTTATCATGACTGCCGGCAAGGAAGTCGAGAAGCCAATAGCACGTATCGCCCAAAAGGCGCGTGCCGTGGGCATGCACATGATCATTGCCACCCAACGTCCGTCGACAAATGTCATCACAGGTCTGATCAAAGCCAACTTCCCGGGCCGTATAGCATTCCGCGTGAGCCAGATGGTCGATTCCAAGACCATTCTCGACCGCACCGGCGCCAATCAGCTCATCGGGCGTGGCGATATGCTTTTCTCCCACAACGGTTCGCTTGAGCGAGTGCAGTGTGCGTTCATCGACACTCCCGAGGTGCAGGCCATCTGCAGTCACATCGACCGTCAGGCCGGGTTTGAGCACGCCTATTATCTGCCCGAGCCTCAGATGGAGCCGGAGACAGCCGGAGGCGTGGGTGCGCTCACCGATCGTGACCCGCTGTTTGAGGAAGCTGCAGAAATCGTGGTGAGCGCAGGCCTGGCTTCGACATCTTCGCTGCAGCGACGTTATTCCATAGGCTATAACCGTGCCGGAAAGATTATGGATCAGCTTGAGGCCGCCGGAATTGTGGGCCCCTCGCAAGGTGGCAAGCCGCGTAATGTGCTGGTTGATTCCATTCAGCTCGGTTCCATCCTCCGTTCGAATGATGATAATTCAAGGCAATCATTTTAATTTCATCAGCCATAGTGCAGCAGTGGTAAACTCCATATTCCCACTGTTTGTTGATAAGACAGAAGGGATGAAATGAGATTGATAAAGATATGCGTTCAGTTACCGAAATAGTAAAAAAAACAGCTATGATGCTTGCCGCCATAACCATTGCGGCAGCCGGTTGTCATGCTGCCACACCGACGGCCGCCCAACTGTTGGCCCAGGCTGTGGAACAGACAAAGAAATCCCCTTCGCTGCACGCCCCATTCCGGGCATCTACGTCCGACGGCAGCGCGCAAGGTTCGATTCTGCTTAGCGGCAACCGGTTCAAGCTGGACACCGACGAGTTTACAACATGGTTTGACGGCCGCACGCAGTGGGCCTATTCGCCGCGCACAGGTGAGGTGAACATATCAGAACCTACCTTCGAGGAGCTTGCGCAGATCAATCCGTTTGCTGTGATCGGCTCGCTCAAAGATGGCTACAATGCCCGCCGGGTAAACGCGCCCAAAGGCTCCGACCGGCTCGAACTAACCCCGAAACATAAGGGTGGCGATTATTCAAAGGTTACATTGACGTTGAATGCCGCCACGCACTACCCGTCGGCCATAGAGATCGTGGCAACCGACGGCGCCAGAATAAATATCGCTGTCACATCGGTTAAAGCCGGCAAAATGCCTGATGCGTCGACATTCCGGTTCAACAGATCGCTTTATCCTCGTGCCGAGATAGTGGATCTGCGATAGCCACGCGGGAAGGTGCCTGAAAATATGAAGAGTAAAAAATATATAACTGAAAACCAAATAAAGAAAAACGATATGGCAGAAATAGTTACACGATGCGCCATCATTGGCGGCGGTCCTGCGGGCTACACCGCGGCAATCTACGCTTCACGAGCCAATCTTGCACCGGTCCTTATAGAAGGTATGCAGCCCGGCGGTCAGCTCACTACCACCACCGATGTGGAGAATTTTCCCGGTTTCCCGGAAGGTATAAACGGCACCGAGATGGTGATGCTAATGCGTAAGCAGGCCGAGCGTTTCGGCGCCGACATGCGCACCGGACAGGTTACGGACATTGATGTTTCGGAACGTCCGTTCACCCTCACACTCGACAATGGCGATGTTGTGAAGGCTCAGACCGTGATTGTGGCCACCGGCGCATCGGCACGTTATCTCGGGCTGCCCGACGAACAGAAATTCATGGGTATGGGTGTCTCGGCGTGCGCCACATGCGACGGCTTCTTTTACCGCAAACGCACCGTGGCTGTGGTTGGCGGCGGCGACACGGCATGTGAAGAGGCCGTGTATCTCGCATCGCTTGCCAAGCAGGTGTACCTGATTGTGCGCAAGCCCTTCCTGCGTGCCACAAAGGTGATGCAGCAGCGTGTAATGGATACCCCAAACATCAAGGTGCTCTTCAACTGCAACACCCTGAGCCTTTACGGCGGAGAAGTGCTTGAAGGCGCGCAGATTGTGGAGTTCCAGGGCACCGACAAGGAACGTGTGTTCGATTTGCCGCTCGACGGGTTCTTCCTCGCCATCGGGCATACCCCCAACACCGACCTGCTCAAGGGGAAGGTGGAGCTTGACGCTGCCGGTTTTGTGAAAGTGCAGTGGCCAACTACACAGACCAATGTGCCTGGCATTTTTGCTGCAGGCGATGTGGCCGATCCGCACTATCAGCAGGCCGTAAATGCAGCCGCATCAGGCTGCCGCGCGGCAATGGATGCCGACCGCTTCCTGCTTGAGCACTCATAAACAGAAAAATAATAACGAGATAAGGAGTTCATATCATGATGAAGATTATCCCCAATCTGGATGACTCGCTGTTCCGCATCAATTTACCCACAGATTCGCCCAGTGCCGGTGTGCTGCTCGTGGCTGAACCGTTTTTGCGTGATGAGTATTTCAATCACGCAGTGATCACTCTTGTGGAACACGGATCGGGTGAGGCATCAATGGGGCTTGTGCTTAACAAGCCCTCAGGTTTTACCCTTGGTGAGGCTGTGGAAGGGATTGATGATGATGTGGACGTACCGATTTATTGTGGAGGTCCTGTATCTACCGACCGTCTGTTCTACATACATTCGCTCTGCAGAGAGATTCCTCATTCGCGGAAACTCACTGACGACCTTTATATCGGAGGTGATTTCGAGCGGGTGAAGGCTTATGTGAACATGGGATTGCCCACAGAGGGACGCATCCGGTTCTTCGTGGGCTACAGCGGTTGGGATCCGGGGCAACTGGAAGAGGAGATTGCTGCACATACATGGGCTGTTGCGCCGCGCCCGGCCAACAGCGAGATTCTTCGGGAGGATGGCGATTCATTCTGGTATCGGGTTGTCCGCACCATGGGGGCATCCTACCGCAATTGGCTTGTCCATCCCAAAAATCCGCAGTTCAACTGAATTGTTAAGCCGTCCTGAGAGAAGCTTCATGTCGAGATAATCCGGAGAAAAAAAGCCTCCGCCACAACATCCCTATGCCGATAATGAGAGGATTTATATATGTATTGATGGCAGTCGTTGTATTGTGCGTTGCTTCCTGTTCGAAGTCAATGTCACATTATACAGCATTGGACAAGGCGGAGCAGCTGATGCGTAGCAATCCGGACAGCGCATTGGCTATCCTGGAGTCTATTGACCATGCCGATATAAAAGCTGACTCCTTAAAAGCAAAATTATATTACCTCAAGGCTTACGGCCATATGAGCCGCAATCGTTCCATGATCGCGGATTCGTTGATTTCCTTCGCTCACAATTATTATCGAGGTAAAGACATTGTGAAAGATATGCGCAGCGGCTTGGCACTTGCATGGTACAAATTCTGGATCGGGGATACCTCAGGCTCCATCGCCATGCTTGACTCTCTTGCAGAGTTGCATGATGTGCCTGACTCGTTAATGGCACAGACACTTCGAATCCGTGTCTTACTCGGAGCGTCTGAATATCAGGGACAACAGATTATACCGCTTGCAAAAAGGCTTTATCAGTTAGAGACTGACAGCCTCCGCCGGATTGAAGCGAAGTATATGCTTATGGGTGGATACCTATATGCCGGCATGGTAGACTCTGCTTTAAATATAGAGACAGAACTTATCGACTATGCCCGCAGACACAAGTTGGGCGACTGGGAGTTTCAGTTTGCAGTCGAACGCGCTCAACTTCTCAGTGAAGCGGGGCGTGAGGATGAAAGCGACAGTCTTATCGGCGAAATATTCAGAAAGGCCGGACCTGAGAACGGGGGCGCCGACTTGCTTCATTTCCAATACGCTTTGAATGCTTTGAACCGTGGAGATGTGAGCAGTGCGGTCAGCCATATTGCAATCGCCGACAGTCTTGCCGACAAAATGAGAGGCGATGACGATCCCTACTTCCGCAGCTACAGCAATATGCTCCATGCAATGGTAGACTTAAAGCGAACCGGACGCGTAAAGTTGATACAGATTACGGGCCTCAACAACCGACAGACCGAGCGTTTCAACCGTATGAAAGCCTCGCAATGGGAATCGGAACGGGGGGCGTTGCGTCAGCAGAACCGTGCACTGACGCTGAAAGCTGAAAGCGCGCACAAAACTGTGATAATACTTATTATAAGCCTTGCGGCACTTTTGATTCTTGGCGTGAGCTCATGGATTATCAGAACGCGTCGTCAGCGAGAACGCGACAACGAGGAGCGTATTGAAGCTCTGCAGAAAATGGTGGACGAATACAGAGCCACACCTATGCAGGACCCCGGCACTACAGATTCATCTGCACTCCGCGGCGCGATGCTCAAGCAGCTCGGCATTATCAAGATGGTGGCTGAGACTCCGACTGAGCAGAATCGCGAGATGCTGCGTAAAATCTCTGCCATCGATGGCGAAACCAATGGCGAACTCGTTGATTGGGGGAAGGTATTCGAGATGATTGACAACCTTTATTCCGGGTCTTATAGTAAACTTCACCGTCAATATGGTGAACAACTCACTCCGAAAGAGGAGCAGATTATCGTTCTGATGGTAGCCGGATTCTCGACAAAAGAGATTAGCGTGATAACAGGTCAGACTACCTCCACAATCTATGTCCGCAAATCGTCGATACGGAAGAAGCTCGGAGTGCCCGAAAAGGAAGATATTGTGGAGTTCCTTAAAAACCGGGACAAGGATTAAGAGCCCATTAAGACGACAAAAGGCTTCATTAAGACTTTTAAGAGATGCAACCTCTGATTTTCAGTGGGTTGCATCTTGTGTATTAAGACTTTTATATTTGGTGTTAAAATCCTTTAGGATATAATTTTGCATCAGTCAAACATAAAAACTGATGCTAAATGAAAACAAGAATTTTTTCATGCATAATGGTATTCATGGCCGTGGTAACGGTATATGGACGTGAGATTACCGGTAAAGTGGTTGGAGAGAACAACGCTCCCCTCGACTATGTCAACGTAGTGTTGTACCGAGACTCAACCTATATCACAGGTGATGTCACCGACCAAGCCGGTATGTTCTCTATCCCTACCGATGTCGCCGGAAGTCTCACCGCAAAATGTTCTTTTGTCGGATATGAAACCTCGGAAGTCTTAGTCCCGGCTTCGGGCATGATGGGGACAATCAAACTGATGCCCGCTACGGTGGAACTTGGCGAAGTGACTGTCCGCGCCACTCGCCCCTCAACGACAATGAAAGGGAATGCCCTCGTCACCAATGTCGAGGGAAGTTCGCTCGCCATCGCAGGTACGGCCAACGACGTTCTAACACGTGTGCCGATGGTGGTGGAGAATGACGGAAAACTGGAAGTATTCGGCAAAGGAGCACCTGCAATCTACATCAACGGGCGCAAGGTCAACGACATTCAGGAACTCACTCAGCTCAATTCCAATGACATAAAGAATGTCTCGGTAATAACTAATCCCGGCGCTTCTTATGCTGCCAACGTGAAATCTGTAATCATCATCCGGACGAAACCGCCGAAAGGCGATGGATTCAGCGGCACTCTCCGTACAGACAACGGCTTTCAAAACTATTTCCGTACCGGAAACTCAATCGATCTGAAATACCGTACAGGAGGCCTCGAACTCTTCGCCAACTATGGATGGTGGTATGGTAATAACCGCAACGATCGTCTTAACGACATGACGACCACGACACCGGCTGGAAGATATAACCAGTCGATCCGCACAATATGGCGAGAGAATTACAACGATATGACAGGCAAAGTCGGCTTTTCCTTCATGTTCAATGATAAGCACAGCATCGGCGCCTATTATCAGAACAGCTGGAACCGCCACCATACAACCGGAACTATTCCGAGCGAAGTATGGCAAAACGGAGTCTTATCTGACCGCTATAATTCTGACGTAAACAATAGATCAACGGCAGTCCCGCGCCATAATGTCAACCTATACTATAACGGCATTGTCGGCAAATTCACTTTCGACTTTAACGCGGATTTTCTTTGGTATAAAAACCGTGAGCTTTCATTGAGTGACGAACTCAGCGAAACAGGTGATAACCGTAATGTAAGCTCTGAGTCGACCAACCGCAACCGGATGTTCGCCGAGAAATTAGTTGTCAGTCATCCTCTCTGGGAGGGACAGATTAGGTTTGGCGAGGAATACACTAACACGCGCACTACAAATCTTTTTACAGCAAACATTCCCAAAGTTCCGGATGCCGACAACCGTGTGGATGAAAGCAACATCGCCGCTTTTGTTGAGTTTGGGCGGCAATTCGGACGCTTAAATGTCGGTGTCGGCCTCCGCTATGAGCATGTGAAATTCGATTATTACGAGATGGGTCAGCATCGTGACGGTCAAAGCAAGACCTATAACAATCTGTTCCCCTCGCTGGATGTCTCCACTCAGATAGGTAATGTCCGTATGGGATTGAACTACTCAGGTAAGACCGTCCGCCCCGGTTACGGGCAGCTCGACGGAGCAGTCAGCTATATCAACCGCTTAACCTATGAGACCGGCAACCCATATCTGCAACCCACAAAAATGCAGACAGTGGAATATATGGCACAGTGGCGTCAGTTTTTCGCACAGGTGTCCTATACATACTTTAAGGACGGCGTGTACCACGTCACAGAGCCTTACGGAGCGGACGGAGAGGCAACTATCATCCGTACCGCAAATCTTGACCGTCGCCATTATCTTCAGGCATTTGTCGGCGGTCAATTTCAGGTCGGTATATGGCAGCCTCGCGTGAATATCGGCATGATGAAGCAGTGGCTCGCTCTGCCGGTCGACGGCAAGCCGATGAAAATGAATACTCCAGGCTTTTTGTTCCAATGGCAGAACGCCATTAGCCTTCCTTTCGACATCTGGCTCAACGTAGATGCTCAACTGATGACACATACGTGGGACAATAATATGAAAGTCTCGAACACTCCATGGTATGTCAATGCCAAGATTTACAAAGGATTCTTCAACAATGCTTTCAGCGTCACCCTCGAAGCAAAAGACTTGTTCAATACTTCTCAGAATGATGCAATGATGTATAGCGATGCCGTGCAGATTGTCCAGAAGAATTTCTCGCCCGGTAGATCTGTAATGCTTACTCTCCAGTACCGCTTCAACACCACCCGTGACCGTTACCGTGGCACCGGTGCCGGCAACTCCGAGAAATCACGCTTTTAATCATTCCTTATTGCATATCAATTGCATATCGGTAAAAGATTATCGATTCCAGTGGCTCGCAGTAAAATGATGGAAAGCAGACATTCCGGTGCTATGACATAATACCGGTGCATAATGTACTTGTTGCCATGCCGCGATAGAATCGCGGCATGTTTTTTATTCGTTAACATATCAGTGCCGGAATGTTGCCCGTATAGGTGTGTATATTTGCAGCGTGGGGATTACTCTTTCCCATTTGATATCAACCCCTTAATTTAACGGAATCATGGAAACTGCTTTTGTTATCACACCTCATGTAATCAACACGTTGAACGCATTGCCGGAACAGGAACGCGTTGCGGTTGCATCGGCCCTGGCTGTGGAGCTGCTGCTCGGCACGCAGTGCAACGGAGGTCTGACCCCCATACAGGAGGTAATATATGCCATGATAAGCCAATATGTGCATCGTGACACCCAGCGCTACAATGACCGGTTCAATCATGTGTCAGCTGCGTCGGCATGCATTTCGGCGGCAGTCTGACCGGTTGCAGAACCTGCGTGTCAGCTCAGGCGCTTGGCAATCTCGGCGCATTCAATAGTGAAGAATACTGGCAGCCCCGTGGGGGTATAAGCGGGGTCGGGCAGGGAAAACAGGGCACTAAGCAGCCCCTCTGCCTCGGCTTCGCTCAATTGCTGGCCGGGTTGCACGGCGGCAGACCGGGCCATGGCCAGAGCCACGCGGCGATGCAGGTCGGGGATGTTGCCGGCAGTGCCGTCGGCAACTTCCGCAATCATATTAAGCAGAGTGTCGGCGGGATTAAGATTCCTGATGGAGGCCGGCACTGCATTTATTGCCCAAACATTGTCTCCGAGAAACGATAGGTCGAATCCGAGACGTCTGACGTCATCCAGCATTTCGTTGAACAGGACATTCTGTGCTGCCGTGAGCTGCAGGGATTCGGGGAAAAGCACCTGTTGCGACTCGGATGTTCCCACGGTTCTGCAGAATTGTTCATACAACACTTTTACATGCGCCCTGTGGCGGTCAACAACCATGATGCCGTTTTTCGACGGCACCACAAAATAGCGGTTGCGCAGCTGAAGCATCGACTGCCCGGTGGTTATATTGCTGTCGTCAATGTCGAGTGTGGCTTCGGTGAGAGCCGAAGGTACATATGGGTCCACAGGGAACGAGGCATTCAGTGCACTCGCCTCTTCGGTGGGGAAGGCCTCGGACATATCGGCAGCCCCTGTGGCCGGTGTCTGGAAATCGGCATAAAGCTTTTCCCAGTCGTCAAGCGGTTTTCGCTGAGAGGGGGCGGACTGATGCTGTGGCGATGATGTGCTGCGAGGTGCCTGAGTTTCCGTGGCTTCGGGCGAGAACGGATTGTAATCGGCAGCGGGGGCGATGTCGAATGCCGGTGCGGCACTCGGCATGAACACGGGGATGTCAATGGTGTTGTCCGAACTGAAATCAATTGATGGCACGGCATTGAATTTGCCGAGCGACTCCTTGATGGCGGCCACAAGTATCTGCCATATTGGCGCCTCGTTTTCAAATTTTATCTCACTCTTGGTGGGGTGGATGTTTACGTCGATGGTGGATGCGTCGACTTCGAAATTCAGGAAATAGTTGGGCTGGCATTCCGCCGATATCAGTTCCTCGTAACAATGCAGCACGGCTTTGTGGAAATAGGGGTGGCGCATGTTGCGCCCGTTCACAAAGAAATATTGCAGCGGATTGCGTTTGCGTGCGTTCTCCGGGTGCGACACAAAACCTGTGATTTTCACCAGTGAGGTTTCTGTGGATACCGGAATGAGCTGTTTGTCGAGATTTTTCCCGAAAAGGTCGGTGATCCGTTGCTTCAGCGAGCCCGGAATGAGCTGATGCAGGGTGACGTCGTTGTGTACGAGCAGGAAATCCTTGTCGGGGTTGACGAGGGCCAGCCGTTCAAATTCATGCAGGATGTGATTCAGCTCCACAGAATCCTTTTTCAGGAACTTGCGGCGTGCCGGGAAGTTGAAAAACAGATTCTTGACCGACAGGTTGGTGCCCTGCGGACAGGCATCTGCCTCCTGACTTTCAAACCGCGAGGCGGCAATCTGCAGATGAGTGCCTATCTTGGCGTCGCGCCGCATGGTGCGGAGGTCAATCTGTGCAACTGCGGCAATCGACGGCAACGCCTCTCCGCGGAAGCCCATGGTGTGCAGCTCGAAGAGGTCGGCCGCCTGCCTGATTTTCGATGTGGCGTGGCGCTCGAATGCCAGACGGGCATCGGTGTCGCTCATGCCGCATCCGTCGTCAATCACCTGAATGAGGTTTTTCCCTCCGTCGCGCAGAATGATTTTGATGTTATGGGCGCCGGCATCAACTGCGTTTTCCACAAGTTCCTTTATCACAGACGCGGGGCGCTGGATAACCTCGCCTGCGGCAATCTGGTTGGCTACTGAATCGGGTAACAGCTGAATTACGTCGCTCATTGTCGGGGAAAGTTCAAATTTTGATAAGTTCTGATAATTCTTATAA